>NZ_QTXV01000004.1:18029-147229 GCF_003461825.1 Prevotella sp. AM42-24
CCTGTGCCTGTGCCAGTACCACCTGTACCAGTGCCTGTGCCAGTACCACCTGTACCAGTGCCTGTGCCAGTACCACCTGTTCCCGTGCCTGTGCCAGTACCACCTGTACCCGTACCTGTGCCAGTACCACCTGTTCCTGTGCCTGTGCCAGTACCACCTGTACCAGTGCCTGTGCCAGTACCACCTGTTCCTGTGCCTGTGCCACCAGTACCACCTGTGCCTGTACCACCAGTACCTGTACCACCAGTACCGCCTGTGCCACCAGTACCAGAATCATCTCCTCCTCCAAGATTAGGATCTACACCCCTAAAGTCTTTCTGCAAGTAAATCTTTACAGGAAAATTCTTCTGAATCATCTCGGTAGAAGCATAAGGGAATACGTTGTTCTTAAAGAAATCTACATAGTAAGGCACTTCTGTACCTGGCACATCATCACCATAATAGAGTTTTCCCGTACCTATACCCGTCCATTTTCTGTTCAAGTCGGCAGGAGTAATATCCTTATACAGCAGATAAACACCATATTTATCATGTATTTCTTTAATATCTTCATCCCAAGAATTGTTACCTTGAGGAAATTCCATACGAAGAACGGAGTAGTTACCCGATGGAGTGATAGGATCTTCGGATGGAGTGCAAGCCGTCATTGTGATGAGGCTCGCAACTGTGATATATATAAATCTTTTCATTCTTCTGTGTTATTATCCGGGTTAGTATTATCAACTGTGAACTCAGAAGTCTCACCTATGCGCTTTGCACAAAGTGGATTCTGCTCCAGCTGATTGTTCAATTCTCGTGCTACATCAGGTATAGGGACTGTATAAAGTGGATCCTTTGCCTGAAGGGTATAGGTTGTCTTGGTAGTTGGTGTAGAATACCAAACGTGCTTGATTTCTGGCATACCCCAACGGCGCAAATCATACCAACGATGACTCTCGAAACAAAGTTCACGACGGCGTTCCTGATGTATATACTCCACCAACTTATCAATATCTGCAACATCCTCTGCCTTTGGAGCATAGTTATCAGCAAATCTCTTACTACGTAATTCTACCAAAGCTTGAAGTGCTTCCTGACTTCCATTAGCATCCACTCCAGCCTTGGCGAGCATTGCTTCTGCTTCCATATAATTGAGATATGCCTCAGAAAGACGAAGACTTCTACCAAATACACCTGTACCACCAGTAGGTCGATAACTATTATTGACCTTCAATTTACCGATAGCCAAAGGCAGCAGTTCACCAGAGAATTCTTTCCTTACGATATAACGCTGCTTACGAAGGTCACCATCCTCAAAACTGTTGAGCAGTTCATCAGAAGCACGGAAATAAGGTTTACGAGGCAAACCTGTCGTTGGGTCTTCCGTAGAATATTCTTCAACCCATCCTGCCCAATCCGATACTTTACCATAAGGGAAGATGACCTCAGAAGATTCATCATAAGAATGATAATTGGTATAGATACGTGCCACCTGACCATATTCATTCTTTTCCGTTTCTACGGTATTGAGATCAAGCAACTTGAACCGCGAATCGTTCATCACCATCTTCGCATACTTGGCAGCCTCTTCCCAGTTCTCCATATAAAGATAGGTACGAGAGAGCAGCAGTTGTACCATTGGCAGACTTGCACGGTAATCCTTCTTCCATTGTCTTGCCTCAGAAACAAGTTTAAACTGACTTTCTGCCTCCAGCAAGTCTTTGACAATTTGGTCATAGACTGCCTTCACGGTACTGCGAGCCATCGGTTTTTCCTCTACACCACTTGTTAATTTCAGAGGAACACCTAAAGCATCAGGATTCTCATTGTATGGCTGACCAAATATATTCACTAAGTTCAGATAGTAAAAGCCACGGAGCGCATAAGCCTGTCCCAGGACATAATGGATATCTTCTTCTGAACCTGTCACAGTATCAATATAATCAATGACAGCATTCACACCCTTCAGTTTACGATAATATGTATAATACATATCCGTAGAGGTTCTACCAGCCTCTTTCATCATATTAAACATATCCGGCTGCCATGTATAGGAAGCCAACAATATATCGTAATTGAAATTATCTTCAGGTAACTGATAGAGAGTTGCAGTTAAGTCGTCATCCATCAAGGAAAGAAAATAATTAAAGCCACCTATGTCGTTACGAGGATAAGCCTCGCCCAACAAGATTTCATTAAGTGAGCGCACATCCTTTGGGACAAACTCACTTGTGGATTTTGGCTCCAGGAAGTCACCGCAACTATTGAGCATCAGCATGCCTCCCAAGAGTACCATTGTATATAATTTAACTTTTTTCATGATTGTCATTTTTTAGAATGAAGCACTAAGTCCGAAAGAGAAAATGCGTGGCTGGATACTGTTACCCAACTCAGGATCAAAGCCATTCCATTTCTTGCTGGCAATGACGAAGAGATTGTTTGTACTACCACTCAAAGAGATGCTTGTAGCATGAATCTTCTGACAAATTTTCTTAGGCAGATAATAAGACACAGACAACTGATTGCAGCGGAAGAAAGAACCGCTCACAAGACGTGCTGTTGAATTTGCCCACATTTCATAACGATTGGTAAAATAGCCATCTGGTGTATAGAGATTGAGAATATCCGCTACCGAAGTATAGAGACCAGGTATGTTGGTATGCAACTCATCACCAGGCTGCTTCCATCGATTCAACAATTCCTTGCTGAGGTTGGACAGCGGACTTGGCATCTTGCCATAAGTAAAGGTAGAATATGGGTTAGGAAGGCGTTTCTTAGAACCCAAAATCAGGGCAAAGCTCGCACTTACCTGAAGATCCTTCCAGCGCACATGAGGATTGATACCTCCAGTAAAGAAAGGCTCTGATTCACCTGCATAAACCAAGAATGACAATGGATCTATTGTCTTATCCGGATTTTCAAACTCCTCTACTTGAGTACCTCTAAAGGTAGGAAGACCTGTCTCATGGTCAAGACCTGTAAAATCATAAGCCCAGAAAGAATAGAGAGAATAACCCTTACGCAAAGGGCGCTGACTGTTGCCGGCTACGAAATCACGATGGGTCAACTGGTCAACACGGGCTGTGCGATCATCCGTCTCAGTCTTGTTCCAGTTCTTGGAAGCATTAAATCCAACACTTACTACTAAGTCCTTGGTCTTGATAGGAGTGATATTCATTGTCCACTCGAGACCATGGTTGACGATGATACCACCATTGAGCTTCAATGTTCCCATACCATATTCCTCTGGTACATCTTGCTCGATAATCGCATTAGAACGTCTTCCGTAATACTCAAGACTCATCGTTACGGCTCTGAAAATTTGCATATCGAGACCGAGGTTCCAAGTCTTGGTACGTTCCCACTTCAGATAAGGGTTAGGAAGACTTGCGATGCTGGTATAGTATTCATTATAACCAGGAAGCAAACCACCATAAGAAGCTATCAATTCCGGACTGATGGAATTGACTACATTTCCCTGAATACCATATGTTGCACGGAGGTTAAGCTGGTCAAGCCACTTCACGTTGTCTTTGATAAACTTCTCTTCTGCTATCTTCCAAGAGAAACCGAACGAATAAGTAGGATCAAACTGCTTACGCTTATCCTGTCCGAAACGGTTGGAAGCATCTGAACGGATATTCATATTCATAACATAACGATTCTTCAGAGAGTAAGCAGCTGTACCAAAGAAGGATACGTAATTGGAAGTATTGTTGATACTACTCCATCCACCCTCAAAGAGACCTCTAAGAGCACCCCAACCTATAGACTGTGTACCTCCGATAGGCACAATATCCTCTGGAAGCGAAGGAGAGATCAAACTCTCACCACGCTCTGGCACATAACCCCAGACATTCGTACCCTTACCATATGTTTTGGAAGAACGCATCTCAAAACCAAACATACCATTGACACGATGAATCTCATTGAAAGTCTTGCTTGCTACCAGCTTATGCTGCATGTCAAGCGAAGTCATATTGGAATTATTATTGGTCAACTGACCGCCAAATGGCAACAGGGCTGCTTTATACAAAGCAGAACCAGGTTCAGCCTCACCTACTCCATAACCACGATAGTTGGTTTCAATGTAGGAAGTCCTTTCACCCTTATAACTTTCAGAATCGTTGGAACTATGAGCCATAGAACCCACCAACTGATAATTAAGCCAAGGAAGAAGCTGGAAATCAATATTTGCAGACACATTGAAGGTATTACCGCGGTTCTTACTATAACTGTTATCCATCTCATTGAGGACATTGTAGCCATAAGTATTGTTGGAACCGAGGGACTTGTTCAACTGATAAGTATAATATTGTTTATAGAAAGCTCGTTCACCATTTTCCTCGAAAGCAGGTACGGCACGGCTGGTATTAAGAGCATACGACTGAGGACTTACACCGCTATAGCCGTAAGAATTTCGTGAACTACCGCTAATATTAAAGGAAGCACGGATTCGCTTACTGAATTGCACACCTACATTCAGACGAGTAGTAAATTGATTTTGACTATTACCAATTTCTGTACCTTCAGAATTAGAGTAGCCAAAAGAAGCATTATAAGTTACTCTCTGAGTACCACCAGATACGCTGAGATTATGACTATGACTGAAAGAATTACGGGTCAAGAGATCAAGCCAGTCAGTATTTACAGTTTCCAATCTTTCCATCTGCTTCATAAAGTCGGCCTCGGAAATCATGTGCTTGTTAAACATAGCCATCAATCCCTCATAAGTATAAATCTGAGGAAGCGGATCACCCTGATAGCGCACACCCGCATCATACGCCTCCTTACTGAACTGAATACGCTCTTGCGAATTCATAAAATCAAATAAGTCGTAGTTAGGACGTTGACGGACAGAGAAGTTTGCTGAATAGCGGATACTGGTACGTTCTGCAGAACCCTTCTTGGTCGTGATGACAATCACACCATTAGAAGCCTTAGAACCATAGATGGCAGTAGCCGAAGCATCCTTCAACACAGTAATATTTTCTATATCCTGAGGGTTGAGCCAGGACACCTGATTACCTATCAATTCCTTCATATCAGTAGTCATCGCTGCTGTAGCATCGATAGAAATAGGGTCTTCCTGGATGACTCCATCAACAACCCAAAGAGGGTCGGTATTTCCAAGAATAGTTGCCTTACCACGAATGGTAAGCTTAGGAGCAGATCCCACACGGGAAGAAGAATTGACTACCATCAATCCTGCCACCTTACCCTGCAACATCTGGTCGATAGTCTGGTAGGCAGGCATCAGCACATCTTCACCTTTCAAAGTGGTGAAGGCACCAACCATATCCTTACGAGACAAGCGACCATAACCAGTCTCCACAACTTCAACTTCCTTCAATTGACTTGTGGCAGCAGGAATCATACTCACATTGATGGAATTGCTATTGTGGTAACGTACCACCTTCTTTTCCATTCCAAGGTAAGTGAACTCCAGGTAATATGCCTTTCCTGGCTCCATTTCAGGCATGGTAAGACTGAATTTACCATTGATGTCAGTTACGGTTGCCAATTTGGTACCTCTCACTCTTACACTTACACCAGGCAGGGGATCCTGGCTGTCATCGGTGACGACACCTTTGGCAATAACTGCAGTACGGCGAGCTTGAACAGCTCCCTTTTGGCTTGTGTTTACATTGTTTTGAGCAAAGACTGCTTGTCCAGAGGCAAGAGCAAAGCACAAAAGAGATGTATTCAAGACCATGGTGTAGTTTTTTCTCTTAGAATTCATAGTCCCTTTTGTTTTAAATTAATAATTGGCACAAAGATAGCAAATAAAGTTAAACGAGCAAAACATTTTATTACTATTTTTTGTATTTTGCACGTATTTTGTCAGTTTTTCCTGTATTTTTATACGCAAATAGAAATTTCATTGAATTAAATTTAGATTTCTATGGTCTTTTTAAAATATTTAATGATATTAATAAAAAAGTTAATTTAAAATTCCATGTAACCTTTTCTATTACTTCATCGTCTAAGTTATAAGATAACATGAGTAATAACATAAAAAGAAAGGAAAAAATTATGATTTTGAGCACAACTCCAACCATAGAAGGTCACCCTATCCGTGAATATCGTGGCATTGTGACAGGCGAAACCATCATTGGTACCAACTTTGTGAAAGATTTCTTTGCCAGTATTCGTGATGTGATTGGCGGAAGAAGCGGTTCTTACGAAAGTACCCTCCGCGAAGCTAAAGATACTGCACTCAGGGAGATGAGCCAGCGTGCTGCATCCTTAGGCTGCAACGCCATCGTGGGCATCGACCTGGATTACGAAACCGTTGGTAACAGCGGCTCCATGCTGATGGTAACTTGCAGCGGAACGGCGGTGATTATCTAAGTTCTGCATCTGAAAAAAGAACAAAACATGTCTGAACAGGGGCGGTAACCGCCTAAAAAATCGAGTTACCGCCCCTGTTCAGACATATTTTACAAGATTATAATATAGTATTAACAGGTATAAAGTAATTAAATAAATATGAAGTTGATTTTTAAATATTTTTTTATTTCTCTATTGTTCCTAAATGGGCAATTAGTTCATGCACAATCATTTAAAATCGACAGCTTAAAAGGTAAAAAATGGGAGTTGCAATTGCCAAAAGGAAAGTCTTATACTTCGAGTCTTATATTCAAAGATACGACATACACAACTAGTTTCTCCTTTAATGGACAGACTCATACTATAGAGAAGCCATACTTAATACAGCAGGAAAACGTAGAAACATTTTATGTTATTTTTCCATCAGAAGGAAAGGGTACAAAAACTTTCTCTGTTAAGTTTAAAGTTTTAGAATTTACCGACAAGTTGCTAAAATTGCAAAATACAACAACAAATGTTGTAAATACGTATTTCGCAAAATAAACAACTAGTAGATTGTAAAGTCTAAAAGTTTAGTAAGGCACGTGTGATATTTCATCAATCATCAGTATGTGACGAACGACGTTTTACTCAACTTTTAGACTTTACAGACCACTAGTAAGACAGTGCTTTTTGCAACATATTTCTCTGTTTGATATTTTTTGTTTAATAAAATTCTTAGATTCATTATTTTTTTGTATTTTTGCAGCCGAAAAGAGTTGTTAGGCAGCAAACGTATGCAGATTGCAGAATTTAGAACTGTTGCTAAATCATTACCTCTGTTGAGGTGAAAAACTCATAAATAGTTCATTTTTAGCTATTCGGCTGATTTTAGCGTAATTTTCGAAGAAAAAAGCTTATAGTATTCAAATAAAAGCATTATCTTTGTATCCGATTATCAGAGCCTTATGGCTAACTATTGTTATTAAGACATTACCATTATGCTACAAAAAATAATAGGATGCAAGCAAGAACAAAAAACGCTGTAGGATTGCTATGAATCCTCAAAACCGGAATTCGTAGCTATCTATGGCAGACGCCCACCGCTGTCTTCATCTGAACACCCTTTGAAATTTCCTACGTTTCAATTGAACAGAAGAAAACGTAAAGCAAACGTCTTTCTTATTATGATAGGCCAAGCCATGGACTTTCATTTCATAGCCAGCATCTCAATGCCAGCCATCCACGACAAGACAACTGCAAAGGTAATAAAAAGAAATAAAGACTCAACATAATCACTACTCTTCTATCTCACCAGATATTTCGCAACCAAATCTCTGAGCATCGTCTCCGGAAGATTCGACAATCCCGTCTCTTGAATCGTAGCATATTCAGGCTTGTTCTTTCCGATAATAAACTTACAGTCTCGCCCATCTATGCTTGCATACAAATGGAAGTTGCCTTTGTAAGCCTGCTCTATGCGAACATCAGTACAACTTTTGCCATCTATCTCAAAAGAAGCAGAACTGTTGTCTTTATCCTCCAACCCCCATGAAACGAGATGAGCATTTATCGCTGACTCTATGGAACTGGTCCATCTGTCCTGAACCTCATTTCGCTTGGCTATGTCACGGAATTGCCGCAGAGAATCAGCTACTTCCCTGATGATTGCATCAGCACGCCGAATGCCATTGTCCTTGGCAAACAGAATGGCATCATCGTAAAAAATATGATGCAGCTTAGACCTTACATACATACAATGACCCGTATTGGGTAAATAGCCTCCTGTATCTATAATATAAGTGAGGTCATAGGCTGGCGACAAACGCCAAAGACCCGCCTCATCCATAACAAAAGAGAAATTCTTTGTATGGTCATCCGTATTGTTGGAAAGGACATTGAACACAAGTCTGCGAAATACTTCCTGACAATCAGTCTCCGGCAAATGTAATTTTCTGCAGACAGCAATAAGTCCCTCATAGCTATCGGTTTCCGGAGAAATCGCAGCAAGGGTCTGTGTATGCAATTTCCGCTCACCATCACGGTCGAAACGCTTCGTTATGAAATTCCGGTTTCCCTCTATCTCATATAGTCTGGATGGCATCATATCTTAACCAGTTATTATTTAGTATGACGTATTCTCTGCGCTTTCTTCTCATCCTTTCTCATCAGATAAGGTGATGGAGGAAGTTCTGGAAGCACATCATTGATGGCATCAATCTGCCCCACCACCTTCAGCAAGAGGAGAAAAGTAGAAAGCGAGAGATTGCCTGCTGTTCCATTCTCAAACTTGTGGATGGTGGTCAAGCCAAGCCCCGTAAGCTCGGCAACCTCTTTCTGGGTGAGATTGCATCTCATTCTATATTCTTTGAATCTCATTCCCAGCAAGCGTACCAACTCTGGAGTAGAATATTCATATAAATCTGCCATAATCTTCTATTCATTTATCTATCATTATAATGATATTTACCCTTTATATCAGCCTTTATCTTCAATATACTGATATTTATGGTTGCAAAAATAATAAAAAGGAATGAGACTGGCAAGCTTTCAAGAAATTATTTTTTTCCTTTCTATTTTTTCTGATAAATGACGTACTTTTGATGCTCTTTTTGCACAAAGTGCCCAAAAATCACTCTATACTATGGGCACTCAATGCTCACGTGATGAGCAGTGAGTGCTCGTCTGTTGATCCATCGATGCCCATCAGACGAGCACAGACAAAGAAACGTATTTATAGGATAAGACAGACACTAACAAAGATGTCAAAAGGCATAGAAAAACATCTATACCTCAATAAATGTTTCTCTCTTATAGGATAATTTTCTATTCAACGACGTTGAACCGACATTCAAAGACGTTGAACCGCCGTTCAAAGTCGTTGAACGGACATTCAAAGACGCTGAACGAAGAATTCTCCCTGGTGCATAAACAATTTATATCAAGAGAAAAAAGTCATCTTGCTATATAAGAAAAAAAACAGCAATAGCTACTACTGAAAAGTATAGCCATTGCTGTTTTTTTATATCGTTACTATATTTATATCACTACTGCACGATCTTGAAACGAATACGCAATGAATGGGCATGCTCATCCCAATTTGTTCCGAGCAATACAAACTTACCAATCTGCGCCGTAGAACGTACATGCTTGCCAATACATGGACAAACATCGTAATCACCAATGCGTACCAGACGCAAAGTTTCACTTGCATCATCCGGCAAACGATCAATCTTAACATTCGCAGGAATATGGTCGCGATCCACAAACTCATAGGTCACAGGCATATCTTCCTCTATCAAGCGATTCATTTCCGTTTCTATCGCCTTTTCCTCCTGACGAGTTGGCTTATGATCGACAATAAAAGTCATCTTACTCTTCTTACGCTCAATATGGGCATTGCGACTACGCTCGCAACCAAACATGCGAACCATCAACTGGTTGAGCAGATGCTCAGCCGTATGAGCAGGAGGGAACTCCTCCTTGTGGTGCTGATTCAATACGAAATCAATTTCCTCCATCTTGACATTGAATTTATAAATTCTTACTCCATTGGCATCCATTGATATTGGGAACACGCCATCCTTCTTCAGTTCTACCTTCTTCTTACCACCAGAGAACAGTTCTGTGACAAGAACCTCTTCTTCCTTGATTTGGAAGAAATCGAAGGCGTGACCAGGAATGCGAACCTGCAACTGACGAGTCTCTTGAGAGAAATTGAGCACGATGAGCATCACCTCATCATCCTTCTTGCGAAGGAAAGCAAAGTTGGTACGCGGATCAAAGCCTTCAGAACCCGGATTCACATACATCAAATCAAAGGTTTCACCCTCTCGAATCGCTTTCTCCTCATTGGCGAGACGTAGAAGCTGGCGATAAGTGGCTGCCAAATACTTCTGTTCTTGGGTATATACGTCCTCTGCATTTTCCTGATAAGCATGCGTCAAAGTCTCAGGACTCCAATAATCAAATATCGTGGTGCGACCATCTCTGCCACTGAATCCTTCCTTATCCATACCCTTCTCGCCAAATTCCTGCCCGCTATAAAGCATGAAAGGATTCTTCTGGAAGAAGAGACTCATGGCTACTGCTGGAATCGCCTTCATAGCATTACCACAGAAGAAATCGCTGGCGATGCGCTGCTCATCATGATTTTCCAGGAAATAGAGCATGTGCTCGCGGATATCATCCACCTCCTGCCATTCATGAGTGATACTGGCAGCAGGACGCTCACCACGGATTACTCCACGCAGACAATCATACATACCCACCTTATCATATAGATAATCAAAACCAGACTTCACATAATTGCGATACTGACTTGGATCATAAACCTCTCCAATCACAATAATATGAGGATAACGAGCTTTCAATATCTGAGTAGCATACGACCAGAATGCAGTAGGTACCATTTCTGCCATATCACAACGGAAACCATCGATGCCCTTGCTTGCCCAATAAAGCAGGATATCTGTCATCTTGCCCCATGTACTTGGTACTGGCTCATAGTGATAACTTCTACCTCCTGCATCACAATAATCGACACCATAGTTGAGTTTCACGGTCTCATACCAGTCATTACAACCTGGGCGATTGTCAAAACGATCATTTCCCGTAGCCTTAGCCGGACTTTCTGTATATGGTTCAAAAATCTTAGAATCCTTTTCGGAAAAAGGAACCATTGCCGGTTTGGAATGACGGACTTCATTCAGGTCTAAGTCACCCCAGGCATAATAGAAATTATTCTTTGTAGAGAAGTGCATGTTCGTATCATCATCTTCTCCTAAATCTCGTACACCTGCTGGTTTGCAAATAGAATGATACTCACGGGCCACATGATTAGGCACGAAGTCCATAATGACCTTCATACCAGCCTTGTGGGTTCTGTCTATAAGACGTTCCCATTCAGTCATTCGCAAGCTTACATTCTCCGCTAAATCTGGATCAATATCATAATAGTCAGTTATAGCGTATGGAGAGCCTGCCTTTCCTTTCACCACCTCTGCGTGTTGGGTAGGAATACCATAAGATGAGTAGTTTGTTTGGGTAGCGTGACGAATAACTCCAGTAAACCAAATGTGAGTGAAACCCATATCATGTATGCGAGCCAGCACATCATCGGTAAAATTATTCAGTTTGCCGCAACCATTCTCCTCAATTGTTCCGTTCTCCTTTCGTGTGGTATTCTTATTACCGAAGAGCCTCGGGAGAACTTGATAAATTACAATTTTTTCCTTCATTTAGCGGTTCTACTAAAAATGAAACGATTTATCTTCTCGGCAACGCCTTTGCCAAGAAGATAAAACGTGGGATTATTTTTTTAAACGATTAAGCAATACCGTGAGCCGCAACAGTCTTATCGATGCGACCAATCATTCCCTGTAAAGCCTTACCTGGACCGCACTCAGTAAAGTCATCAGCACCATCTGCAATCATAGCCTGAACAGAAGATGTCCAGCGTACAGAACTTGTAAGCTGTGCAATAAGATTCTGCTGAATCTCTGCAGGATCAGTATGAGGCTTACCATCTACATTCTGATATACAGGACACTTCGGAGCAGAGAATGTTGTCTTCTCAATAGCTGCTTGAAGCTCATCCTTAGCAGGCTGCATCAATGGAGAGTGGAAAGCACCACCTACCTTCAAAGGCAAAGCACGCTTAGCACCAGCGGTCTTCAACTGCTCACAAGCTGCATTGATAGCATCTACATTACCTGAGATAACAAGCTGACCAGGGCAGTTGTAGTTAGCAGCAACAACAACATTACCCTCTGTGCTCACAGAAGTACAAATTTCTTCTACCTTCTCATCTGGCAAACCGATGATAGCAGCCATTGTACCAGGATTTGCCTCACAAGCCTTCTGCATAGCATTGGCACGAGCAGCAACAAGTTTCAAACCATCCTCGAAAGCCATAGCACCAGCAGCTACCAAAGCAGAGAACTCACCGAGAGAGTGACCTGCTACCATTGCTGGATTAAACTCATCACCCAAGCAAAGTGCAGAAATAACAGAGTGGAGGAATACAGCAGGCTGAGTAACCTTTGTTTCTTTCAACTGCTCATCTGTACCAGCGAACATAATATCAGTAATCTTGAAGCCGAGAATCTCATCAGCCTTATCGAAAAGTTCTTTTGCCAATGCGTTGTTATCGTAGAGATCTTTACCCATACCTACGAACTGTGAACCCTGACCAGGGAAAACAAATGCTTTCATTTTATTTATATTTTTAAGTTTAATATTAATATTTTCTATCAGAAATGTCGCATAACCATCTTCAATACTAAAATAGAAGATGTCATCATCGACTCAATTCGGCTGCAAAGATACAACAAAAAATCGAGACTTCGCAGAGATTAATTAAAAATTAATGGTTGTATTAACATTTCAGATAATATTGTTCTAATTTCCCATGAGATTGTTCGATAATTCGACTAACAACAATCCGAATTAATCATAGGGAAATAAAAAATCCCTTAAGTCTTTCGACAAAAGGGATTTATATTGTTTTGCTTTACAGTGCGAAAATTATCGTACTAAAAACAGAGTAGCTAAACTACTCGAAAGTTGAGTATAATTACTCAGCTGCTGGAGCCTCTTCCTCAGCTGGAGCTGCAGCAGGAGCTTCCTCAGCTGCAGGAGCAGCAACAGGAGCATTCTCAGCAACAACAACAACAGGAACCTTAACCTCAACCTCCTTGTGGTAGTGAACTGTAGCCTCGTACTCACCAACCTTCTTAGCATCCTTCATAGTGATGATCTTGCGATCAACCTCGATGCCCTTCTTAGCGAGCTCCTCAGCAACAGTAGCAGCGTTTACAGAACCATAAAGCTGACCTGTAGCGCTTACCTTAGCAGCGATAGTAAGAACGACGCCATTGAGAGCCTCGCCCTTCTTAACAGCCTCAGCCTTGATAGCCTCAAGCTTGTGAGCCTGCTGCTTCAAATCCTCAGCCAACTGCTTCTTTGCAGATGGAGATGCGATAACAGCCTTACCTGTAGGGATAAGGAAGTTACGACCGTAACCACTCTTAACATTCACGATATCGTTCTTGTATCCAAGACCGATAATATCTTGCTTCAAAATAATTTCCATTAGTCTTTATCCTCCTTAAATTACTTCATCAAATCGGTTACGTAAGGAAGCAAAGCGATCTGGCGAGCACGCTTAACAGCCTGTGCTACACGGCGCTGATACTTCAAAGATGTACCTGTGATACGACGTGGAAGGATTTTACCCTGCTCGTTCAAGAACTTCTTCAAGAACTCTGGATCCTTATAGTCGATATACTTAATACCGCTCTTCTTGAAACGGCAATACTTCTTCTTCTTTGTATCGATAGAAGGAGCGGTCAAATAACGGATTTCTGATTTCTGATCTGCCATGATTAAGCCTCCTCTTTTTTACCAAGCTTTGCACGACGCTTCTCTGCGTAAGCGGCAGCATACTTGTCAAGTTTAACAGTCATGTAACGAATTACCTTCTCGTCGCGGCGATAGCCTACTTCGAGTGTATTGATAACAGTTGGGTCAGCCTTGAACTCAATCAAGTTGTAGAAGCCTGATGTCTTCTTCTCGATGTTGTAAGCCAACTTCTTCAAACCCCAAGCCTCTTCATTCAAAATCTCAGCACCATTATCGGTGAGCAGCTTCTTGAATTTAGCGACCGTTTCCTTCATCTGTTCATCAGACAAAACGGGAGTCAAAATGAAAACGGTTTCGTATTGATTCATACTACTTTAATTAATTAAAATGTTATTATTAAATTTCTTGCTTTTCGCTAAAAAGGTATTCAAAACACCTATTTTCGCAAATTGCGGTGCAAAATTACGACTTTTTCTTGAATTAACCAAATATTTTTTGTACTTTTGCACTATAAACACCTCTCTTTTATAGTATTTTACCATTTTTAGGGAGGAAATGTGGCTTTCATCTATATAATCTATCCTATTTTATATAATATCAGCCATATAATTACTGCATTTTAAAATTTTTCAAGTCATGAAGAAATTCGGTTCTAAAATTTCAAGAAAGAAAATCCAATCATCACTCCAGGCACTTCCTTCTATGGGAATAGCCTTCGTGGTTTTGGGCATCTTGGTTTTCGCTTCTACGTTTGTTTTCAGCATCAGAAGCAACGCATTGCTGCTCACTGGTCTTTTCCTCGTCATAGCAGGATGCCTCGGTTATGTTTATTCATTAAAAAAAGGATAGATGCAGTTTTAGAGCATCTATCCTTTTATCTTTCAACCAACTAATGTTCTATTAAGCATTATTCCTGTTCTGGAGCAATCAACTTATATCCCTTACCGTGGATATTGATAATCTCGATCTGTGGATCATCCTTCAAATGCTTACGCAACTTAGTGATATAAACATCCATAGAACGTGCATTGAAATAGTTATCATCAATCCAGATAGTCTTCAATGCGAAATCACGCTGAAGTATCTCATTCGTATGAGAGCAAAGCAATGCAAGAAGTTCATTCTCCTTGGTTGTCAACTTAGTCTGCTTGTCGCGGATTGACAAGAGCTGCTTCTGAGTATCGAATGTAAACTCACCGATATGATACAATGTTGATTCCTTATTTTTCTTACCACGAACACGGCGAAGAATGGCCTCTACACGGAACACAAGTTCTTCCATAGAGAAAGGCTTAGTGATGTAATCATCAGCACCCAACTTGAAACCTTCCAAGATATCCTCTTTCAATGTCTTTGCAGTCAAGAAGATAATTGGAATCTCTGCATTAGCCTGACGAATATCCTGTGCCAAGGTAAAACCATCCTTCTTTGGCATCATCACGTCAAGGACTGCTATATCAAATTTGGTCTTTGAGAACTCCTTATAACCAGCTTCACCATCAGGGCAAAGTACAGTATCGTAATCCTTAGCCTCCAAGTACTCGCGAAGCAACATACCCAAATTCTCGTCGTCTTCACAGAGAAGAACCTTTATTTTCTCTTCCATATTCTTTATCTTTTAATTGTTAGTATTCTTAATTTATTATCTATTTTCTAATCATGAATGACAGGCAACTTAATGGTAAACTTCGTTCCCTTACCAAATTCACTTTCCACCTTAATTTCACCATCATGCAAATCAACGACTTTCTTGACATAAGCAAGTCCGAGACCGAAGCCTTTCACATCATGCACATTTCCTGTATGAACGCGATAGAACTTATCAAATATCTTCTTCAAGTTCTCTTTCTTCATTCCCATACCCGTATCTTTGATTGAGAGATAGAGGAATTTGTCATCATTCCAGGTTTTCATTGTGATATTCAAAGCCTCATCTGTTTTCCTGTATTTAACTGCATTGTCCATCAAATTGAATATTACATTCTGGAAATGAACCTCATCCACATAGATAGCCGAATCAATAGCTTCAATATCCGTATAGACCTTTCCACCTGTATGCTCTACTCTGAGTGTAAAGGAGTTGGCAATATTCTCCACCATCTCATTAAGATCTAACTCCTTCTTCTTGAACACAGCCTTCTTGCGATCAAACATACTCATCTGAAGCACTTTCTCCACCAGAAATCTCAAACGCTTGGACTCATCATTGATAACATTTCCCAAATGCTTCATCATCTGTTCACTCTTATTCACTGAATTATCATTGAGCATCTGAGCCGCCAGACTGATACTGGCAATAGGAGTTTTCAGCTCGTGGGTCATATTATTGATGAAATCATTCTTTATCTCCGTATATCGCTTCTGACGGAAAATGACTACTATCGTGAAGATAAATGTAATAAGCAAGACCAAAGTGAAAATGACACTTGGAATCATGAATCTCACACTGGAGAAGATATAGCTGTTCATATCCGGGAAATGAATCTTAACCACACCCATCTTCGATTGCGGATCATTACGGAAAAGTAATTGAGAATAACTATACTCCTCACCTTCCTCCGTATAGTCAGGACACCTGTAAACTTCACGACCATCCTGAGTCGTTACCGTAAAATGATAAGGAATATCAATGCCATTATTCATCATCTCAGCCTTCAAGTCCTGATCCAACTGCTTGAAGTTGATTCGCTCCTTCAAAGGTTTATCTGATGCCGAGTAAAGGATTGAATAAACCACCTCATCCAACAAGGCTTTCTGATAGACATATCTATTCTTGACGATTTCCTGCAAAGATTTCTGCGTCTCATCAATGGAGTTTTTGTCACTCCTCAATATCATCGCCTTTGGCATATTACCAGGATTGGTGGCTATGGTCTTCAACTCGAACGAAGAATAGATTGTACCATCCTTTCCTACTACCGAATACTGATGAGAATGCTGAATGGTTCCATCAGGCGCTCCACTACGAGTTCCTACAGAATCTTTCTTGTTGGCTCTACGCTCCGTCTCATTGACATCTTTTTCCAAATAGCGCAAAGTCTCATTAAGCTCCAGATTTCTTGAAGCTTGATATAAGGCTCTGTTGACAGACTCGTCAAACTGTTCCTTTTTCATATTCACCATTTCCTGAATATAGCTCAACTGCAGAAACAGCAAAGCAAGGAACGAAAAGCCCATAATGATTGCGATAGTCCAAATTGTTCTTTTCTTCATGGCGGCAAAGATATGAAATTTCTTAATTAGTTAACACTTTTACGTTAACAAAATCACAAGTTTTCAGCGATATTAACATTTTTAGATGTTTATAATTAAATATAAGCAACTATATACATATAAAAGCAACAAAAAAGAGGCGAACGAAATACGCCCACCTCTTTCTCCATACTTATATCATTGTTACTCTGCTTCTTTAGCCAATTCCTCCTCATGATCAGCAATCAGCTTGCTCTGGATATCATTAGGAACAAGTTCGTAACTTGCAAACTTGGTAGTAAAGGAAGCTCGACCACCGGTCAAGGAACTGAGAGAAATCGAATAGTTGGAGAGTTCCTTCAAAGGAATCTTAGCACTCAACTTCTGATAACCAGCCTCACTGTCCATACCCATAATAAGAGCGCGACGGCCTTGCAAGTCGCTCATCACATCACCCATGAAGTCTGCAGGCACATAAACTTCCAAGTCGTAGATTGGTTCCAGAATCTTAGGACCTGCCTGCTTGAATGCATCACTGAATGCACGTCGTGCAGCCAACATAAATGAAAGTTCATTGCTATCAACCGGGTGCATCTTACCATCGTAAACGATAACTCGTACATCACGTGCATAACTACCTGTCAACGGACCATGCTCCATGCAATCCATGATACCTTTCAAGATGGCTGGCATGAAACGTGCATCAATAGCACCACCGACCACAGAGTTGAGGAAAACCAACTTACCACCCCACTCTAAGTCAACTTCCTCACGGCTCTTGATATTCATCTTGAACTCCTGACCATTGAAAGTGAATGAGGTAGGATCAGGCATACCTTCTGCATAAGGCTCCACAATGAGGTGAACCTCACCGAACTGACCAGCACCACCACTCTGCTTTTTATGACGATATTCAGCACGGGCTTTTTTGGTAATAGTCTCACGATATGGAATACGAGGTTCCTCAAAGACAACATTGAGTTTCTCATTATTTTCCAAACGCCATTTCAAAGTACGAAGATGGAATTCACCCTGTCCGCGAACAATAACCTGACGCAATTCCTTGCTCTGCTCAACAATCCAAGTTGGATCCTCCTGACGCATTTTCAAGAGAGCAGCCATCAGTTTTTCTGTATCCTGAGCATTAACAGCCTTGATAGCACGGGAATATTTAGGATTAGGATATTTGATAAAGTCAAATCGCCATTCAGTATCCTTGCCATTCAGTGTATTACCGGTCTTCACATCTTTCAATTTCACTGTACAACCTATATCTCCGGCATTCAGCTGTTCTACAGCTACACGATTTGCACCAGCACAGGCATAGATCTGTCCAATGCGTTCCTTGCTGCCGCGATCAGCATTTGTCAAGTCATCACCCGTCTTCACGCAACCACTCATTACCTTAAAGTAACTTACTTCACCGATATGAGGTTCCATGCCCGTCTTGAAGAAATAAATACTTTCAGGACCATTAGAGTCAGGAACAATCTCCTCACCGCGAGTGTTATGCAATTTAGGCATATCATCAACAAAAGGAACAACATTACCCAAGAATTCCATCAAGCGGTGAACGCCCATAGACTTACCTGCACAAACACAGAAAACAGGGAAGATGCTACGAGTAACCAAACCCTTGCGGATACCTTCACGCATCTCATCTTCAGTCAAGCTCTCGCTTTCAAAGAATTTCTCCATCAAGCCCTCGTCATTTTCTGCAGCAGCTTCAACTAAAGTTTTATGCAATTCCAAAGCCTTATCCATCTCCTCTTCAGGAATATCCTCAATAATAGGAGCACCACCCTCTGGCTTCCAAGAATATTTTTTCATCAGAAGTACGTCAATGAGAGCATTAAAGCCAGAACCTGTCTCAATAGGATATTGAATCTGAACACACTTTGAACCATAGATTTCCTTCATCGTAGCGATGACATTATCGAAATCACACTTATCAGAATCCAACTGATTGACCAGGAAGATAACAGGCTTGCCCAACTTCTCTGTATAGCGGAAGTTGTTCTGAGTACCTACTTCAGGACCATACTGACCATTAATAAGGATAACAGCCTGATCGGTTACATTCATAGAAGTAATCGCACCGCCCACAAAGTCATCACTACCAGGACAATCAATGATATTAAGCTTCTTGTTGTTCCACTCAACATGAAAAACTGTAGGGAACACAGAATAGCCATATTCCAACTCAACTGGGAAGTAGTCGCTCACCGTATTCTTCGCTTCTACAGAGCCTCTACGCTTGATAACGCCTGCTTCAAACAACATACTCTCGGCAAGTGTAGTCTTGCCGCTACCCGCACTGCCCAACAGCGCAATGTTTTTAATCTCATTAGTCTTATAAACTCTCATGACGCTTATAGATTTTAAGGGTTATACATAATTGTTAGTGAGGAGAGGACACCAAGGCATCTTCTCCTGAATTCGTTTTCTAAGTTACCACTTTTTTCTGACCCTTGCAAAATTTTCGACCTAAAAATGCTCTATTTTTAAAACATATTAGTAATTTTGCACCTTATTAAATACTCTTTTCGTGCTTACACCTTATTATATAAGGAAACACAGAATGCAAATAAGAGGCATCGCGTCTAAACATAAAGACGATGATATCATAAATTTAAAATATAAAAATCATGGCAGGAATTTACATACATATCCCTTTTTGCGAAAGTCGATGCATTTACTGCGACTTTTACAGTACTACATCTCTCAAATGGAAAGATGATTATGTAGATGCTCTATGCAAAGAGATGAAACTGCGGCCAGCAATCCAGGCATTGGGCGACAACTACCCTATTGAAACCATCTATCTGGGCGGTGGCACACCAAGTCAACTGTCTAACGAACATTTGCTAAGGATTTTCACGATGCTAAAAGAGACGTATGGAGATTTGTTTACCAAGAACATGGAAATCACCATGGAATGTAATCCAGATGATGTTACACCCGACTATTGCAAGACTCTGGGGAAGCTACCAGTCAACAGAGTCAGCATGGGAGCACAGACGTTCTCCGACCAAAGACTTCAATTTCTTCGTAGGCGTCACAATACTGCTGAAGTTAAAGAAGCAGTATCTCTTCTGAGAAATACAGGAATAGAAAACATCAGTATCGATCTCATGTTTGGTTTTCCAAAAGAGAACATAGAAGATTGGAAATATGATATCCTACAAGCTTTACAATTAGGTGTAGAACACATATCTGCCTATAGTCTCATGTATGAAGAAGGAACTCCATTATACAAAATGCTGGAACAAGGAAAGATAGAAGAAATTGATGAAGAATTAAGCAGAAACATGTACGACACCTTGGTTGATATGCTTACTATTTCAGGATATGAGCATTACGAAATCAGTAATTTTGCAAAACCAGGCTACCGCTCACGACACAACAGCAGCTATTGGAACGAAACTCCATACATAGGACTGGGCGCAGCAGCACATTCCTATCGTAGAGCGCAGAATCAATCTGGAAACATGAAAGTAACCAGAAGTTGGAATGTCAATAACATCCAACAATATATCAATAGCATCCATCAAGGAATCTTACCTTCCGAAAAAGAATACCTTGACCTTGCCACACGTTATAATGATTTGATAACGACTGCCTTAAGAACAAGTGATGGCATTGATCTGGAAAAGACAGAAAAGGAATTTGGAAAATGCTATCTGGAGAAATTGCTCGACGAAGCAAACGACAAAATAAAAAGAGGACTCATGAAAATAGACAACAAGAACTATCGATTGTCTTTAACAAGAGAAGGAATTTACATTTCAGACGATATCATGGGAGATTTCATGATTGTTTAACGACAATGTTAAGCAATCATGAAATCAATATTTTGAGTTTCTCGCAATTACGAAGAAAAACTATTCTCCAATTTTTATAAATTGTGAAACACAAGGAAGCTAATTATTCCAAGGTTCCAATGTATCTAATTTTCCTGTTTTCTTATAACGCTCATAATAATATTTCTTAATTTCTTCCAAAGCTTCAGCCTCGGTCTTTTTCTTGGAAATATATGGCTTTATCATCTGCATGAGAACAAATAACAAAACAACGACGACTAAAACTATTGCCCATGATAGAATTTCACTTGTAAATCTCAGTAATGGCTGCAGCAATATACCCACTCCAACAGGAAGGATAAAACAAACCCAATCTGCAGGAGAGTCCAAACGGCCGGCTTCCATATATTCTGAGCGCAGCTTCTCAGGTGCACTTAATATCAAATGCCGCTGATGTAAATTCCAATAGTCCTCAAATTCCTTATCCATACTTAAAAGATGTTCTTTATTTAAAAAGTTAAAACAAAATAGTGTGTAACAATATATATTCTTATACAATATGCAAAGTTAGTATAAATATTCAAAAAGTCCAAATATATCTTGATATTGCATACTCAATTAAGTATATTTAACTATAATAATAGCATTTTTATTGGAAATATATAAAAAACTATGATTTCATTGTTATTACATAGAAGTATATTCATGCAATTAACAGCAATCCAATAAACTTATCCAAAAAGATGAATATGATAAAAATAGAAAAAACAAATACTATTTTTGCATATTATAAAAAAATGCCTGAAGATAAAAATCTCCAGACATTTGATTCTATTACAAAAGTTGTATTAATATTCGCGCTCAATAAGTTCCACACAGCCCAATGCCATTCTCCATTTTTCCCATCCAGCAAATGCTTTGCTACATAATTCCAGCATAGGATGGCCGTCTCCAGCGACTCCTCTGTATGGAAATATTGGTAGAGATCTATATGTCCGATAATATTCTCCAGAATATCCATCATTGTCAGTTTCAAATTTTCCATAGAGGTATTCAGTTTTAATATCATTTTTACTTCTTGATTGGGAACAACCAACTTAATACCATCAGCAAGAAGGCGATAACAGCTGGGAACTGAGAGAACAGAGACCATACCATGGTAAGCACAGAATCTGTCACAGACTTAGGGTCTATCATCGTATTACCCATCGCGTCAGTTATCATATTAGCTCCAGCCATACCCAACAATAATGCTATCAATGAACCAGAGATGGCTGTACCAAACTTTTGAGACATGGTACCAGATGAGAAGATAAGTCCGGTTGCAGATGTCCCGAAGTGTTCTGTATGATAATCAGCCACATCAGCATACATAGACCACATCAATGGTGAATAAATTCCAATTCCAATAGAAGTAAGCACAACCAAAGCTATCATAACCCAAATATAAGATGGATCCATTGGGATAAAGAAGAAGACAATGGAAAGTACCAAACAAAGTGCTGCAGCCCAGAAAAATGCCATACGCTTAGAACCAACCAAGCGAGTAAACCAAGGAGACACTCCACCAAAAATCATACAGGTAACCTCACCAAATGCCATAAAAACGGTATAATTGATAATCAGCCCTTCTACAGTCACATTACCATGCAAGCAATAATCAAACATATATCCGGCTACAGCATAGCGAAAACCATTAAAGAAATTGGTACATACAGCAATGGCCGTCATATACAACCAGGCTTTATTGTGCACCAAATCTACAAATTGATGGAAAGAGAACTTTTCTGCACGCTTAGGTTTCAGACGTTCTTTTGTCATAAGACCACAAGCCAAAGTCAGCACGGCTGCAACTACACCAAGAACAGCACCTATCACAGCATATTGATGCGCATCAGTACCACCCACCATCTTCTGCAGATATGGAAAAGAAAGCAATGTAATGAATCCCATTGCATAGGCTCCTACCATACGGAAAGAAGAAAATTGGTTGGTCTCATTGTCATCATCGGTCATTACACCCAACAAGGAGCCATAAGGAACATTTACCATGGTATATACTGCCATCATCAAGAGATATAAAGTATATGCATATATTCGTTTACCCACAGGTCCAAAATCTGGAGTATAGAGTAACAATGCAAAAATCAATCCAAAAGGAATCGCACCAAAGATTAGCCAAGGACGATAGGTACCCAAACGAGACTGAGTACGATCTGCAAGACTACCCATCAATGGATCAGTCACCACATCAAACATACGGGCAACAAGCATCAATACTGCTGCATCAGCAAATGAAAGTCCAAAAACATTAGTAAAAAACAAAGGGAAAGCAATAGACATTACCTTCCAAACTATACCACCAGCAGCAGCATCACCCAATGCGTATGCTATTTTTTCTTTTATACTTGCCATTAATTTTTATATGTTATTAAGTTATTTATAAAGTGTTAAGTATCATCATAAGATATAGGAGGCCGAGTAAAAATGCAGGAATCTATGCTATAAGATGCAGGAATCCAAGCAAAAACACTTCACCACAAAAATAGGGACTCAAACGCAGAAATTCTTGCTTGCCCACGCAAAAATAAAAGCCCTATGCCATCAAGAAAATCAAGCGACTATTGAGTAATCAACTTTTTGGGGAATTAGACGAATGATAGCGAATCAAACCTTCCATAGGAGACCTCATGATTACTCCCATTTTCATTCCTGTTTCTTCCATTGCAGCCAAGATAAACTTCTGAAAATAGAAAGCAATACTGCCTACAAATCCTACAGCATTTTCTGCCAAGGAATAAGAACATAAAATATGAGAAACAAAATCACGAAACACCTGAACCAACATCTCTTTCAAGAGTTTATACTCCTCATCCGTTAATCCAACCTTAGCATCAGCCTTACCTTGAAGTAATTCACCGACAAACGTAGAGATGGAAGCCAGGAAACGATTAGCTAAAGGTTGTCGATAAACCCTATCAATAATACCAGCATAGTCCATACCAGCCCATGCAAAGAATCTTTCCTTCACCGCAGACATGACAGGTTCACGCAATATCAATCTGAGAAAATCCTTTCCAATTGCAGTACCACTACCCTCGTCACCTAGGATGTACCCCAACGGAGGAACTCCCCGAACAATATTTACTCCATCATAGAAACAACTGTTGGAACCCGTTCCCAAGATGACAGCCACACCTTGTTCTCTTCCCAATAAAGCACGGGCTGCACCCAGCATATCACTCTCTGCTATACAAGTTGCTCCAGGAAAAGAAGTATGAAGTAAAGCCTCCATCTTCGGTTTCATGGCATCAGTAATTCCGCTACCATAGAAAAAGACCATCAGCGGACCTGCCAATGCTTCACCTATTTTATTTAAAAGAGGAACTTTCACATCCTCATCCAAAATTCGGATAATCTCATCCTCATGAAGATGATAAGGATTCAATCCCTGCGACTGGCATGTTATCAGAACACGACCATCAGTTTCCACCAAGTTCCAATCAGTTTTTGTACTGCCACTATCAGCTATCAAATACAACATACTTATATGATTAATTTGAATATTTCACTTACTACAATAATACGACAAGCACCCATATTCTAAATTCATCAGGCACTTTCTCAATGCAAAATTAAGAAAAGAAACAAATATTACCAAACAAAAAACGAAAAAGTTTATCGATTATTTTGCATTATCTCTGATTTTGAGTAACTTTGCACTCAAATATGAAATTTGTTATGAAAAAGAAAATTCTGTTTATCCTTTTATTGTTGGTTGTGTGTTTATTGCCAACTCATGCCGTGCTGAAGGAAGCTAACCTCGACACGACACTCTTCATGCTTCGTACTGAATTGACACAATACCACATAGACCTGGAAAAACAGAACAGAATGGCGAAGGCTCAGCAGCAAGCTGTCATCAAAGAGCTTATTCATATCATGATGCAAGCAGACCAGAACTCCATTATGCTCTATTCACAAAGAAATGGTTATATATTTGACTTGACCTATGCCTGCAACGAAGCTACAGAACAGTTCAGAAAATTTAAGTCTAAAGCAGCCCCATTCCGCAATATGATCAACCAAAATAATATTGAGGTGGCACGGTTTGACTCGCTCATCAACTATCTCTACGGCATGAACACCGTATTCATGAGCAAGGAAGCACAGGTGAATAGGAATGTGGATCTGACCCTTGCTGTTAATATCAGGAGGCAACTGATAGAAAAGCAACAGCAACTCAACGAATACATCAAGGCATACGATGTAACCGACAAAAAGCTGAAAGCTCTCAACGACTATGCCAATATCAGATATTCCGAAATACAAACCAGCATCTTCAATAATGGAGGAGAAAACTATTTCAAGATATTAGGCAACTTAGGCAACAACTATAGAGAAGCAAAAAGTTCAGTCACCGAGAAATACAAGCCTGCACCAGGTATGATGTCACAATGGGATGTACGCATCATCTTCATTCTTTTCGGCATCATCATTTTCTATGGACTCATTTCCGTCTTCCTCAACTTGCTGACCATTCGTTGTCTGATGACTTTCCTCATCAAGAAAGGATGGTTTGAAAGCATCAAGGAGAGTTTTATGGCCAAGCGTCCATGTATCATCATGGCAATGACCGTTGTTACCTTTGCTGCTATTTTAGGGATTATTAGAATGATTACCAAGCAGAATTTCATCATCATGGCAAGCGATTTGCTGGTGGAATTTTCCTGGTTGGTGGGTGTTATTCTCATCTCTCTCCTTCTCCGTGTAGGCAATGACCAGATCAAGAGTGCTTTCCGCATCTATTCTCCATTGATGCTGATAGGCTTCTTCGTCATTACGTTCCGTATTATCCTGATTCCAAACGATTTGGTCAACTTCATATTTCCACCTATTCTGTTGCTTTGTACTTTATGGCAGTGGAATGTCATCCAAAGACACAACAAGAAAGTACCACGTCTGGACATGATTTACACATGGATATCACTGGCAGTATTCACCGTCAGTACATTCTGTTCGTGGATTGGTTTTACCCTGCTTGCCGTACAGATCATCATCTGGTGGATGATGCAGCTTACCTGTATTCTGAGTATCACCTGTATCAAAGACTGGCTGGAGGTATATGCAGAGCGCAAGAATTTAAAGCACAAACCTATTACAAACAAGTGGTTCTTCCGCTTTATCAATAAGGTGGCTTTACCTGTAGCCGGTGTATTCTCATTTATTATTGCCATCTACTGGGCGGCAGCGGTATTCAACATGAGCGACACAACCTGGATGATTTTCAACAAGCATTATATCGACAGTGAGAATTTCTCGGCATCTCTATACAGTTTAAGTCTTGTAGCATGCCTCTACTTCCTGTTCAACTATCTGAATATCACAACCACCGATATCATGCGCCATCATTTCGAGAAGTCAGATCCGACGTCTGCAGCTTCCAAGATTATGATGTTCAAGAATGTGCTGCAGGTAGTGGTCTGGGGCATCTGGCTGATGATAGCTCTCACGATATTCCATGTAGGCAAATCCTGGTTATTGGCCATCTTCGCAGGTTTATCAACGGGTCTGGGTTTTGCATCGAAAGACATCTTGGAGAACATCTACTATGGCGTTTCCCTCATGATGGGTCGCGTGAAAGTTGGCGACTACATCATTTGTGAAGGAACCCGTGGACGCGTAAGCAGTATCAGCTATACTTCCACGATGCTGGAGGCTACAGACGGCTCCGTCATAGCATTCCAGAACTCTCAACTCTTTGCCAAGAACTACAAAAATATGACCCGAAATCATGGTTATGAGTTGGACATATTAGAAGTAGGTGTGGCATACGGTACCAACGTAAAAGAAGTTAAGAAAATACTCATTGAGGCACTCAATAAACTCGATTGCATCTATCATGAAAAAGGTGTACGCATCGTTTTGAAGAGTTTTGATGACAACTGTATCACGCTTAAGATATTAGTATGGGTCAACGTACTCACACAGTATGCAGACGATGGTATCATCATGGAATGCATTTACGATACACTCAACGAGCACAATATTGAGATTCCTTTCCCACAACGTGAAATAACAATCAAGAACGTAACGACAGAGGAATTAGGAGTCAAGAAACAAGAGTTAGGAGATTAAAATTAGATACTTTAAAATAATAAGATATGGCAACAACATTTATAGCAGGTCCATGCGTCATTGAATCCATGGAGTTACTGGAAACAGTAGCCCAGGAGTTGGTACGCATCAACCAGGAGTTGGGAACAGACATCATATTTAAGTCATCATTTGACAAGGCTAACCGCACATCTATCCACTCTTTCCGTGGACCAGGCATAGAAAAAGGCTTGCAGATGCTCAGCGATATCAAGGAGAAGTACGGCTTACGTGTACTCACTGATATTCACGAGAGCTATCAAGCAGAAGCTGCAGGTGAAGTATGTGATGTACTTCAGATTCCAGCTTTCCTCTGCCGCCAGACCGATCTATTAGTGGCTGCAGCAAAGACCGGTAAAATTGTAAACATCAAGAAAGCTCAGTTCTTGAGCGGTAGAGATATGCGCTATCCTGTGGAGAAAGCACTGGATAGCGGTGCCAAGGAAGTATGGCTTACAGAACGCGGCAACTGCTTCGGGTACAACAATCTGGTAGTTGATTTCCGTAACATTCCAGATATGAAGGAGATTGTCCCTAATGTCATCATGGATTGTACCCATAGCGTACAACGTCCAAGTGCTGGTGACGGAAAAACCGTTGGAGACCGTAAATTCGTACCAGCCATGGCTAAAGCAGCTAAAGCTTTCGGTGCTACAGGCTATTTCTTTGAAGTACACCCAGACCCAGATCATGGAAAAAGCGATGCTGCTAACATGCTGGAATTGGACAAGCTTGAAGCATTAATCGCCGATCTATTGGCTTAGTACATAACATTTCAGTTTAAGAATCATCAATCATGACAGAAAAGAACAACCATATAGAGGACAAAACCGTCCGTGCCTATGGTGAACAGGCACTTCGAGAAGAGGCACAGGCTATTCTTGATCAAATCCCTTTCCTGGACGAGAACTTCGAAAAAGCAGTTGACATGATGTACAACTGCCAGGGAAAAATCATCGTAACCGGTGTAGGTAAAAGTGGACATGTAGGAGCCAAAATAGCAGCTACACTTGCATCAACCGGAACACCAGCTTTCTATATCAACCCACTCGATGTGTATCACGGCGATTTGGGTGTAATGACAGATAAGGACGTGGTCTTGGCTTTGAGTAATAGCGGTCAGACAGACGAATTGCTCCGATTCATTCCAATGGTACTTCACATGAACATCCCAATCATTTCCATGACAGGTAATCCGAAGTCACTGCTGGCAAAATATTCCAACTTTCATATCACAGTAAAGGTAAAGAAGGAAGCCTGCCCATTAAACCTCGCCCCAACAAGTAGCACAACAGCAGCACTTGCCATGGGTGATGCCTTGGCTATTGCGCTGATGCAGGTGCGCCATTTCCAACCTCGTGATTTTGCGCAATTCCATCCAGGCGGTGAGTTAGGAAAACGATTGCTGACAACTGCAGAGGATGTCATGCGAAGCGACGATTTGCCTATTATTCCTAAGGAAATGCATCTCGGTGAAGCTATCATCCATGTAAGTAAGGGCAAGTTAGGATTAGGAATATCGCTCGATGAGGAAAAGAAGGTCATCGGATTGATTACCGATGGTGACATCCGTCGTGCTATGGAGAAATGGCAGGCAGAATTCTTCAACAAGACTGTGAGCGACATCATGACAATTACTCCGAAGATGGTAAATCCAAACACCAAAATCTCCGAGATACAACGCATCATGCACAAGTACAAGGTTCATACTGTACTCGTAGTAGATCAGGAAAACCATCTCATGGGAATCGTCGATCATTATGCTTGTATGATATAGGAGGTTTAGGAACGGATTACACTTTTTTACATGGAGGATTCCTTTTGTAAGGGATTCTTTCATGGGTTATTGATTTTAGAGGTTATTGATTAATAAGATGAGATATTTATTATTCATTGCGACATTGTGGCTGTCTTGTTCGCTGTGCAGCGCACAGACAAGCGATTCATTGATCGTAAATCAGCTTCGCGGGAAAGGCATCCGCTTTTCTCACGATAATTCTGTTACACTTCTGATGAGCGGTCAGGAGAAATTTGATGATATGTTCCAGGCTATCCGACAGGCCAAACATAGCGTACACTTGGAATACTTCAACTTCAGAAATGATAGTATTGCCGGACTTCTTTTTGATCTGCTTGGCGAGAAAGTCAAGGAAGGTGTCAAGGTAAGGGCACTCTATGATGGTTTCGGAAATGCTTCCAACAATCAACCGCTCAGAAAGAAGCACCTCAAAAAAATACGCAATATGGGCATCGAGATTTATGAATATAAACCGATGAAATTCCCATGGGTACATGGAGTGTTCAACCGTGATCACCGAAAGATTGTAGTCATCGACGGACAAATCGCCTATACAGGTGGCATGAACGTTGCCGACTATTATATAAAAGGTACAAAGGTAGTGGGTGAATGGCACGACATGCATTGTCGCATTGATGGTAGTGAAGTGAATACCCTGCAGAAAATCTTCCTCAAGATGTGGAACAAAGTAAGTGGACAAAACATACATGGTGCAGAATACTATCGGGCAGCCAAAAAGGACTATCTGGTAGAGAATCTGAAACCAGACACTACCGCAACAGCCTATCATAAGATGGTGGGCATCATCAACCGTGAACCGCATATTTCCAAGGACATCATCCGATACTTCTACGTGAATGCCATCAATGATGCCCAAGACAGTATCAAAATCATCAGTCCCTACTTCACTTTAAGCCGCAAATTGAAGAAAGCATTAAAGAATGCGGTAAAACGAGGAGTGAAGGTTGAGATTATGCTCAGTACAAGGAGTGATATACCGCTGACACCCGACTGTGGATTTTATAATGCCCATAAGTTGATGAAAGAAGGTTGCAATATCTGGATGTACACCCCGGGCTTCCATCATACCAAGATCATTATGGTAGATGGCAGATTCTGTACAGTGGGCAGCGCCAACCTCAATGCGAGAAGTCTTCGTTGGGATTATGAGGAAAATGCAGTTATCATCGACCCACATACAACCCGCCAGCTTGTAGATCTATTCGATGGCGAGAAGAAAGATAGTTTCCTGCTCAATGAGAAAAATTGGCGGGAATGGAGAACAGGCTGGCAAAGATTCAAAGGATGGTTTGCAGCCAAACTGCTGACACCTTTTTTATAAATTCCTAACAAGGAGAAAAAACAGAGATATAGAATGAAAGAAGAAATGAAGAAACAACAAATAGGCAGACAAGCACCAGCGTTTGCTATAGTAGAAAGCAACACATTGGCAGTAATGGGACTCAGGCAATTGCTCGAGTCTGCCATCCCCTCTGCACAAATTCAGGCATTTGGTACATTTGGTGAATTGCAAGCTTCCAATCCAGAGCATTTCATCCACTTTTTTGTATCTATGCATATTGTACTCGCTAATCGAAATTTCTTCTTGAATTTTAAACATAAGACCATCGTCCTCACTCCCAGCAATGATCCTATGTCACAACTGAATGATTTCCATTGTCTTTGCGTCAATGTATCAGAAGGAATACTCATCAAAGAACTCATCAGTTTACAAAAAAAAGGACATCCTCATGGAGAGTATTTGCCAGAAACATTGGAGCATACACAGGAAAAAACACTCACCGACCGGGAAATTGAGGTACTTTCATTGGTGGCAAAAGGAAAGATTAACAAAGAAATTGCCGACCTCCTATGTATCGGATTGACAACTGTGATAACACATCGAAAGAATATTCAAGAAAAATTAGGTATCAAATCGGTATCTGCTCTTACCATTTATGCTGTCATGCACGGTTTTGTGGATATCAATCATATATAAGACATCATTATAAGTAGGTATCACCTGTAAAAGAGACAATAAAACCTCCCATCATTTTTTTGATAGGAGGCTTTATTGTGTATCTTCAATACCTAAAAATAGGGATAGTAAGAATCTATCCAAGAGCTTTCTATTGAAAGAATTATAGTTTGACCGTTGAAATATCCACGAGATTATTCACTATCGCATAGATTGTAAGACCTGCAGGAGAATGAATCTGAAGCTTTCGTGCTATATTTCTTCGATGCGTAATCACTGTATTAATAGAGATATAGAGATGATCAGCTATCTCCTTATTGGTCATACCTTGAACCAAAGCTACAATGACATCCTTCTCGCGATCACTCAGCTGTTCGTCATTCTGTGGAGTCTGGGAAATCATATTAGAAATCTTCGCACTTACATCATTCTGCTTCAACTTCCGCTCTGCATTTCTTACGGCAGGAATAAAGATTTCCTCCTCGACTTCAGAGTGGTGCTTGAGCCATTCCTCATTATTATATATATCATAAAGCGTAGCACTGAGTTGATTATTGTGCAACCCATCAGAAGGAAGATATTTGATGATGATATTTTTTAATTCCTTAAGTTTCTGGTCCACCTGAACATGATGCTTGGAGAACGTTTCTATATTGAAATCAGCAAGTGGATTACCCTCTATAAGTGACTGAACATAAGGGAAAACCGATTTTTCTTCATACTTCATATGGTTGATAATACTATGAGCATATTCATCATAAAGTTTGAGGATGAGACGCGCTAAATTGTCATTTTCATCCAAAGCCTCAACCAATTCCTTACGGATGAAAGGTAATTGAAAATCAATATAATATGCATGAGAAGCCTTAAGATAATGCAACAAAGTTGACAAGGACAAACGTTCAGCATTATCATACTCCTTATATCCATTCATTGCGAAATTAACTACAGCCAAGAAAGTATAAGTATCCACTCCCTGTTCCGCGCATACCTCTTCTACCGTCTTGTCGCCGAATCCCAGATTGATGCCGAAGCTACCAAGACTCTGCAAGATGTTATAATTGTCTCTAATGATGCTGATCATCTTATCATCAGCTTCATACATCTTTTGATTTTTCATCTTTGTCACCTATTTTGAAAACATTCATAATGTCAAGTATCCCAACAGCAAAACTCTCATTCTGCTATTCGGCGGCAAAGATACAAAAAAACTCTGAAACATGCAATACCTAAAAATGGGGATGCCAAAGTTTACCGATTTTTAGGTATTGCAAGTTTTTTTAAAACTCCGTACCTTTGCACCCGAAATCAGAATAGTGCGGTGATGCTTGCCACTCCCGAGTGGATAGTGCTGTATTCCTATATATATAAGGATAACCCACTTGAAGTCGAGACCGCAAGCAGACAACCGCACTTTTCTTTTCATTTCATTCCAACTCTATATATTAGGTTAGGATGATAAGGAAAAAGATTATAAAGATAACAAAAGAAATAAATAAATGAACAATTTAAGAATTGGATTGATGTCCGCTGCCCTGGTTGCCGGCTTGGCCAGTGCAAACGCACAGACAGTTGCTGCTGACAGTGTTATGCAGCACGTGAATGGTAAACGACTTAGCGTCGGAGGATATGGAGAGGTAGCTCTGAGTCGCAACTTCTATAGCGACGCAGGTAACCGTTACTCTAACGCTAATGCTTACAAGAACGCTCCTTCACATGGTCGTTTCGACATTCCTCATGCAGTCATCTACTTGGGTTACGACTTCGGTAAGGGTTGGACCATGGGTACTGAGATTGAGTTTGAGCACGGTGGTACAGGTTCTTCTATCGAATATGAGGCAGAAGAGGCTATTGAGTACGAGCAGGAACAGGAGAAAGGTGGCGAAGTTGAACTGGAGCAGTTCTGGATTCAGAAATCTTTCGGTCATTTTGCCAACATCAAGATGGGTCATATCGTTGTGCCTGTTGGTTTGACCAATGCTTATCATGAGCCATTGAACTTCTTCACTGTTTATCGTCCAGAGGGCGAGAACACCATTCTTCCTTGTACATGGCACCAAACAGGTGTTAGCTTCTGGGGTAAAGCAGGCGATTTCCGCTATGAGGCTCAGTTCTTGGCAGGTTTGAATGCCTATAAGTTCAGCCGAAGCAACTGGATTCAAGGCGGTAACAAGAGTCCTTACGAGTTTGAGGTAGCCAACAAATATGCGGTAACCTTACGTGTGGACAACTATAGCATACCTGGTCTTCGCCTAGGTTTGAGCGGTTACTACGGACAAGCCATGAGCAACACCACTCCTTACGATGCTGTGTATAAAGATATCAAGGGAAATGTATATGTAGGCGCATTTGACTTTACCTATAATAAATACAACTGGATTGTACGTGGTAATGTGGACTATGGCTACGTAAGTGATGCAGACAAGATTTCCGACCACACTTACCCAGGCACCGCATTGGTAAAACCAAATGAGTCTGGCAAGAACAAGTACTTCGGTAGTCATGCTGTAGCAACCATGATAGAGGCAGGATACAATGTGTTCTCACAGATTCCATCTCTACGAAAGAACAACCAGAAGCTCTATGTATTCGGTCACTATGAGTACTATGACTCATCTGTACACAACACTACATCAAAGTGGACCAACAAGAAGATTCTCGCAGCTGGTATCAACTACTATCCTATGAAGCAAATCAGCGTAAAGGCAGAGTACAACCATCGCTTCTTGAAGTCAAAGTACAACGATGAGCCTGCTATCAACATTGGTATTGCATACGAGGGCTTCTTCCTCTAAAGCATGGACTAGGAAACATTAAAAATAAACAATAAAATCAAAACACAAAATGAAAAAAACATTCAAAAACGTCATGATGCTCGTAACGGCCATGACACTTTCATTGGGTTTCGCATCATGTAGTGATGACAATGATGATCCATCAACAGGTAACGACATCGTCCCTTCAGCAGAACTTTCTGCTGTAGCTAACACTTATGTGAACGATGTGGTTTATCCTACATACCAGACATTGCGCGACAACAGCAAGACATTGCACGAGGCTTGCACCAAGCTCTATGCCAATGCAAAGGCTGGTTCTTTGTCTGACGCTGATGTAGAGGCTGCCTGCGAAGCATTCAAGAACGCACGCCTTCAGTGGGAGCGTAGCGAAGCATTCCTTTATGGTGCTGCTACTGACCACGAAATCGACCCACATATTGATACATGGCCATTGGACCACGACCAATTGGTTGAGGCATTGAACGATGCAACAGTAATGGACGGCATTAAGAACCAGGGGTCTAAGTATGTCTTTGAAAAGAACGGAAAATTCGACTCTTCATTGGGTTTCCACGGACTTGAGTTTGTACTTTTCCGCAATGGCGCTGCACGTAAGGCTGCCGATTTCGCTGCTAATGAGACAGAAGAGGGCATGACATCAGTTGCCGGTATCGACGAGCTTGCATTTGCTGATGCAGTATCTGGCGACATCTACAACATGACAACTTTGCTCCACTATGGTTGGACACAAGACAACACTGATTACTCTTGGATTAACAGCAACTGTAAGTGGGTATTGAACGTAGCAGATAACAACGAGGAAGAAAACACTCACACTGGTGGTAAGAATGGACTCTGCTCTGCTGGTATCGGTTATGGTGCTTGGTTGCTCAAGGGTGCTACCCAGGATGGTTGGTTCCAGACATGGCAGGAAACATTAGAGAATGCATGCGTAGCTGGTTGCTCTAACATCTGCCAAGAGGTTTACACTCAGAAATTGGGTCAGGCTTTCCGTGTAGCATCTGGTCAGGGTGGCACTACAGAAGATGGCGCGAAGGAGTCAAGAGACTACATCGAGTCTCCTTACAGCAAGCGCTCTTACATCGACTACCAGGACAACATCTATTCTATCAAGAATTCTCTCTATGGCACTCGTGACGTTACAGCCACAACTCCTGTAACCAACTCTATGATGAACATCATGAAGAAGTACAACTACAGTGGCTACAACGACATCAACACAGCTCTCAACGAGGCTATCGCAGCATTGGAGACTGCCAAGAACAGCAGTTCATTCGTTGCCGATATCGCAGCTATTGAAAAAGCATACAAGAATGGCACTATCAATAGCGAGGCAGCCTATACACGTGTGAAGACTTGCATCGACAAGATCAACAATCTCGATGACGAGTTGAACAAGGCAGGTGCTTGGTTCCGTAAGATTCGTGCTTCTAAATAAGCCATTCCATATCTTAGGAAAATAAGAATATAATACAAAACGTAGCCTCTCCTGATTCCTTCACAGAAAAAGGTGGGCTACGTATTGTCACGTTTACAAAGTACATTACAAAAATACATTATGAAAAAGAATTATGCATGGATGTCTATGGCATTGGCCATGGCACTCACATCTGTAAGTTGCTCCGACGATAAAGACATTGAAATCGTGGAGACTGATGCTAACTACGTAGGACAGGATGTTGGTAATTTCTCTGCCGATGAATGGTATCCAGGTGGCAAACTAGGAACCACCGAGAACACAACAGCGAGCTGTTATAGCGACCAGACTCCTTATGTTGACAACCATAAAGATTTATTTGATGCCTTTTTCCAAGGTGAACAGATGTTTGAGCGTCAATACACACTCAACACTGGTGCTTTCAAGGGACTCGGTCCTGCTTCCGTCCGCACATCTTGCATCGATTGCCACCCAGAGTATGGTCACGGCAAACGTATGAACCAATTCGAGACTCGCTATAGCAATGGTAATGGTTATTTGCTCGTAGTTTATCACCCACTTGATGGTGCCAACAGCAATGATGGTGGCTATGTAGCCGAAGTAACAGGTATGCCTCAGACACAAGCCGCTTCTCCATTCAAAGCTCCTATCGACGAGAGCATGATTAACCTTCAATGGCCACACATCAGCAAGATGGAAACAGACGAGATTCCAGCCATGCAGTTCCCTGATGGTGAGAAGTTCGACCTTATCTATCCTGAGATTTCTATTCCTAAGGGCGCATTCCGCACCTCTCCTACCCCATACGAGACAGGAAACGGTGCTGTAGCTTGCCGCTTGGAGTCAACCATCGGTATCGGCGGTACAGGCTTGATTGATGCCATCCCTAACGAGGCCATCAAGGCCCAGTATGCCGCAGAGGCTGCTTACTTCAAGAAGGCTGGTCTTACCGTATCAGACTATATCAACCCTAGCATGTGGGATGCAGAGGCAAATGATTTCGCATCAGGTGCATTCTATACCACATTCGGTCGTGACGCAGCCAAAAAGAGCAAAGATGGTACAAAAGACAGTCGCACACAGAATGTAACAGGTGGTGTTCATGCAGATGGTACTCCATTCGACCCTAACACAACAGACCTCAACAAGAAGATAGTGAAGCGTTATACATACGCTTTGACCCGTGGTTCTTTGCAAGACGGTCCTGGTGCCAATGCTATTTGGAATATCACCAACGTAACTCGCCCAGACCGTCCTTTGCTCTACACCACTGAAGCTTGGGCTCAAAAGATGTCCGAGGACCCTGAAGTTATTGCAGCCATCAAGAAAGATCCAAGTTCTCCTTACTACGCAGATGGTACGGACGAAGGTATCAAGAATGCAGTAAGAGTTCTGTTGGATCCTTATACCAATCAGTTCGACAACAACATCCACAGATTCACAGCAGAGCAGAGCATGGATGACTACTATGCTTTCATGGTATGGCATCGTGGTCTCGCCATCCCTCGTGCTCGTAACTTGAACGACCCACAGGTTCAACAGGGTAAGAAGCTCTTCATGGAATGGGGTTGTGCTAACTGCCACAAGCCATCTTGGAAGACAGGCGACGACAACTACATCACCTCTAAGTATATCGCTGACAAACCATTGCCACGCTATCAGAACCAGACCATCTATCCATACTCAGACTTCATCCAGCACAAGCTCTACATGAAGAATGACATTCATGGTTCTTGGTGCCGTACCACTCCACTTTGGGGTCGCGGCTTGTCATTGCTCAACACTGGTGCAGAGGATCGCTTGCACGACTGCCGTGCCCGCAACGAGGTGGAAGCCATCATGTGGCACTGCTACAGCAAGCAGAGTCATGCTTACTCTTCAGCCATCAACTTCTACAAGGCATCCAAGGCAGACCGTGATGCAGTGGTTAAGTTCTTGCGCTCTATCTAATCTACAGATGAAATAGATAGCAACTTTGCATATCTGATTACAAAGCATTATCAATAAGAAAGCTGCCAAGCCCTCCATAGACTTGGCAGCTTTTTTCATAGTCAAAAGAAATTAATTGCCCAAAGACCTTACACATATCGATTATTTATCGTAACTTTGCAGCAAAATTAATTCAGGAATGATGGTCAAAAAGATTATTTTCACCCTTTACATCCTTGTACTCATCAGCATGGCTGTCGCCACTATCGTGGAAAAAAGCCAGGGTACAGACTACGTCCATGCCCACTACTACGGCGCATGGTGGTTTATATTGATGTGGGCAGTGATAGCTGCCCTCGGAGCATTCTATATCATCAAGCGAAAGGTGAAGCGTGCCTCTACACTTGCACTCCACCTCTCCTTTATCATTATACTCGCAGGCGCACTGCTCACGCATATCTCCGCCAAGCGAGGAATGATTCATTTACGCATCGGTCAACCGACAGACAGCTATCTCATGGCTGACGAAGATGGTGAAGGAATGAAGGAGGAGAAACTACCTTTCTCGCTCTGCCTACAGAACTTTGAGGCAAAGATGCACGATGGTACTCAGGCGGTCGCCGACTATTCCTCTAAGTTTACGGTAGTGGATGGTAATGAGAAGAGCGAGGGGTTGGTGTCGATGAACAAGATTTATTCACATCGCTCCTATCGTTTCTACCAGTCATCATACGATGAGGACGGCAAGGGTAGCGTGCTCGCCATCAATGCCGATCCATTTGGCATACCTGTTACCTATACCGGTTATGCCCTACTCTTCCTCTCGCTCATCTGGATGCTCTTGGATCCTAAGGGCGGTTATCGCAAGCTCCTTGCCAGTCCTCTACTGAAGAAAGGTGCATTGGGAATAGCCTTGCTTCTGAGCGTGGGCTATCTGCAAGCAGCCGAAACGGGAGCCTTGGATCATGCGGTGCTTCCTAAGGAGACAGCAGAGAAGTTTGGAGAGCTAAATATTCTCTATAACGACCGTATTTGTCCCGTTCAGACCTACGCCCTCGACTTCTGCAAGAAGATATATGGCGCTAGAAGCTACAAAGGCTTGACTGCCGAACAGGTGTTGAGCGGTTGGATATTCTATGGAGATGAATGGGCAAAAGAACCATTCATCAGAGTGAAGAGCGGCGAACTGAAATCTACGCTCAATCTGCCAGACTACTGCTCTGTCAGCCAGTTCTTCAATAAGGATATGGGCGGCTACACCATCGGACAATACGTGCAGGAATATTATAATGGAGCGCAAGATAAATTCCATCATCAGGCAGGAGACATTGATGGCAAGATACAGCTCATCATGGATCTGCGCCGCGGTGTATCACTCAAGGTATTGCCTTATACTTTCACAAAGAACGTGCGTGCCACCAAGGAGAATCCATTTATCAAGGCAGGAACCACCACTTGGTTCTCACCAACAGATAAGTTGCCTTACGCTGTAGAAAAACAGCATGCACTCTATATCACCAACGTATTCTCCTTGCTCTATGGCGACGTAAAGGCAGGAAATATAGACAGAGTGAACATCTTCTTCGACAAGATGAAGAAGTATCAGCAGATAAGCGGTGGCAACTCATTGCCATCCAGCACCCAGTACAAGGCAGAGCGCATCAACAATGCTTTCCCTTTTGCCACGGTGCTCTTTATGGTAAACCTGACATTAGGCTTCATCGCCCTCTTCTATACCATCTATCGCATGACGAAGAAGAGAGAAGTGAAAGTCCTGGACATCGCCTTGCCTATTCTGTTGGTAGTATCATTCTTGGCGCTGACCTTCGGTTTGATATTGAGATGGATTATCAGTGGCAACGTACCGATGTCGAATGGCTATGAGAGTATGCTCACCGTGGCATGGTTTGTAATGCTGATAGCCATCTTCATGCAGTTCAGAATCCGACTTGTGATGGTATTCGGCTTCTTGCTCTCAGGTTTCTTCCTGCTCGTAAGTCATATCAACCAGATGGATCCTGCCATTGGACAGATGATGCCTGTACTGAATAGTCCTCTTCTGAGTATGCACGTAAGCATCATCATGATGAGCTATGCTCTGCTATCACTGACATTTATCTGCGGCATCATGGGCATCTGCATGCGCTCTCATGGCGAAGAACTCCAGGCATTGAGCCGTGTGTTCCTCTACCCTGCCCTCACCTGCATGGGATTTGGTATCTTTATCGGTGCTATCTGGGCTAACGTGAGCTGGGGCAACTACTGGAGTTGGGACAGCAAGGAGACTTGGGCACTCATCACCTTTATGATTTATGCTGTGGTGGTACATACGCAGAGTCTACCGGTTTTCCGCAAGCCGCTGGTGTATCACATCTACATCACCTTAGCCTTCCTGAGTATCGCCATGACCTACTTCGGTGTGAACTATTTCCTCACGGGCATGCACTCTTATGCATAGCCCGTCAGAAGCCAGAATATATTTAGTCTTAAGGCAAAATTTATTTTCCCTTAAGGATAATTTTAATTTCCCTTAAGGATAAATATATGATGGTGTTGACATCAATCTAATCATCATGCTCTTCAAGAAGGGAGAAATCCATTCCCCCACACTCTTTTTATGTTTTTTTAATATCCTACGGTCACAATTGTTACCGTAGGAATATTTTTAAAGCCGTAATTTTGCAGCCGGAAACCAGGAATGGCCGATTGCCGCCTGGAAGAAAACATTAAAATAACTCATTAATTTATAGCAATATGGCAGAAAACAAGATGTTCTGTTTCCAGTGTCAGGAAACAGCTAAGGGTACAGGCTGTACCATCAAGGGTGTTTGCGGTAAGGAGGCTACAACTTCCAAGTGGCAGGATCTGCTGCTCAGCGTGGTTCGTGGCATAGGAACCATACAGCATAGCATAGGCAAAGAGCCGACACCAGAGGTAACCCGTTTCCTCACGGATGCACTCTTCACCACCATTACCAACGCCAACTTCAACGACCAGGATATCCTGCAAAAGGTAGATAAGGGCATCGTACTGAAGAAACAGCTGCTGCAAAAGGCGGCAAGCATGAATATCCACCTCCCTGCCTATCAGGAGGTAACCTGGGGTGGCGAGAAGACAGACTATGAGGCAGAGGGCGCCCGTGAATCCGTGCTCCGCCACGAGAATGCAGATATCCGCTCGCTCAAGGAACTCACCATGCTCGGTCTGAAGGGTATGGCAGCATACTACGAGCACGCAGCCCATCTGGGAGAAGAGAACAGCGAGATTATCAGCTTCATCTGCCGTGCTCTCGCCACCATCAGCAACCCTGATGCTGATATGAACACGCTGCTGGGCGTGGTGCTCGAAACAGGAAAGTACGGCGTGGATGTGATGGCACTCCTCGACAAGGCCAACACCCAGGCATACGGTAATCCGGAACTCACCAGAGTGAACATCGGCACAGGCAGCAATCCGGGCATCCTCATCTCCGGTCACGACCTGAAGGATATCGAAGATCTCCTCATCCAGACCGAAGGCACGGGCATCGACGTCTATACCCATGGCGAGATGCTTCCTGCCCACTACTATCCGCAGCTCAAGAAGTACAAGCATCTGGTGGGCAACTACGGCAATGCGTGGTGGAAACAGAAGGAGGAATTCGAGAGCTTCAACGGTCCTGTAGTCTTCACCACCAACTGCATCGTACCGCCATCGCCATCGGCAGGCTACAGGAACCGCGTCTTCACCACCAACTCTACCGGTTTCCCTGGCTGGAAGCATATCCAGGCGGGTGTCGACGGCCACAAGGACTTCTCCGAGGTGATTGCACTTGCCAAGACCTGCCAGCCACCTAGGGAGATAGAGACAGGCGAGATCATCGGCGGTTTTGCGCATGCCCAGGTCTTTGCCCTGGCAGACAAGATAGTAGAGGCTGTGAAGAGCGGAGCCATCCGCAAGTTTGTGGTGATGAGTGGTTGCGATGGCAGAATGAAGAGCCGCAACTACTACGAGGAGTTTGCCAAGGCGCTGCCTCAGGATGTAGTGATACTCACCAGCGGCTGTGCCAAGTTCAAGTACAACAAGCTCAATCTGGGCGACATCAACGGCATTCCTCGTGTGCTGGATGCCGGTCAGTGCAACGACTCCTATTCCTGGGCGGTTGTGGCATTGAAGCTGAAGGAGATCTTTGGAGCCAGCGACATCAACGAACTTCCTATCTTCTTCAATATTGCCTGGTACGAGCAGAAGGCAGTCATCGTACTTCTTGCCCTGCTGCATCTGGGCGTAAAGAACATCCATCTGGGTCCTACGCTCCCAGCCTTCTGTTCACCAGCCGTACTGAAGGTACTGGTAGATACCTTTGGCATTGCCGGAAACGGAACGGTAGAAGAGGACATCAAAAAATATATAGGATAAGAACAGCAGCTACTGAGTTAAGGGAGAATCTGTAAAACTCGGGGAAAAAATCAAAAGATAAGTTTTCATGTTTAAAAGGCACTTTGCAATAACACTCTCGATAGTGTTGCAAAGTGCCTTATTTTTTGAGCGAACAATAAATCGGGGGAAAATGCGTTATTGAATATAAAACTTAAAAGTATGAAAGAATCAATATTCGTTACCTTGCAGAAATGCACGGTGTTTGAGGGGTTTACTCCAGAGGAAATCAAAGAGGCACTGTCGATGGTAAGCTACCGGATGGTGGAGCTTGCTGCCAGGGAAACCTATGTGCTGGCAGGAATGCCCTGCAGATATGCCGACATCATTGTCGAGGGGGAGATGATAGCCCGCATGTCGGGATTGTCGGGCAAGCAGGCTCAGATAGAGCGGTTGGGCGAATCGATGTTGATAGCCCCTGCCTATATCTTCGCACATAATAACGAGATGCCCGTAAGCGTGGAGACAAGCAGGAAGACCACCCTCCTGCGCATGAGGCCTTCTGAACTGAAACTGCTGATAGATACTGATGAGCGCATACGCTGGAACTTCATCCAACACCTGTCAAGGATAGATATCTTCCTTTCGCAGAAAATGCGCATGCTCTCCCTTTTCTCCGTCAAGGAGAAGGTGGCGCAATACCTCATCAAGATGGCCATCGAACAGCAGAGCAGAACCATCCGACTGGATGTCAGCCGCCAGGAAATGGCGGATATCTTCGGTATCCAGAAGTTCTCGCTCCTCCGCTGCCTCTCCGAATTCGAGGAGAAGGGTGCCATCAGGATTGAGGGCAAGACCATCACCATACTCAACTCGGATGAAATGAAATAAGGAGCAGGAATGAATGTTCAATCATTTTTTTAACAGTTTATTAAGAGTTTTTTGGAAAAAATACATTTTCCATCAATTTTTCTAAAAAAAATTTTCTCACACGCGTTTACGTATAGTATAAAAAGTATAATAAAGTATATATATTACTATATATGGTATAGTATAAGGGCCATTTTCTTAAATCTATCCAACTAACTATCATGTACTTAGCATTCAACCTCTCGCTGAGAGTGTAGCTTCAGACATCCCATCGATATGCTGATCCGGCGCTACAGACTAGACGAAATATCCTTCTAAATATTTGGAATTTTGAATTATTTTCAGTATCTTTGCAAGCAAATGTTTTAATGAAATAGTAAATGATTATACAGTAAAAACCCAAAATGAAGAAACAGAAAAAACATCGAAAGATTCCGGCTCTGGCAGCTAGTACTACGCTCGTGGCGGCGATGACCCTGATGGCATCCTGCTCCACAAACTACGAAGACAAGATTGTGTACAACGACATCCAGCAGCCATTCCAGCAGGACTTCAAGAAAGACACCGTGGTTTTCGACAAGCTGCCGGCTGAGTTCGCCAAGCACATCCTGAATCTATCCGACCCTTCAACGGAAATCGTAGGCAAGGCAGACTACACCTTCCAGACCAACAACCTGATCAGCGTGAAGAAATCGGCAGTGGGCGATTCGCTCGTCATCACCAGCTGGAGTGCGAAACCCGTCTCCAACGTCACCCTCGAGATGTATATCCCGGAGGCTGACGAGTATATCCCGGTGGCTTTTTTCGAAACCATTCCTGCTTTCTCCCGTTTCTCCTTCAAGCCATCCTTCATTGGCAGAAGAAACGTATGGAAGAAGGAAGGCGGAAATTTCGTGAGCTTCCTTTGTCCATATCTCGATATGAACCAGATGAAGGCACGACTCACCAGCGACGACGAGCACTTCAAGATGCTCCAGAAGATTGACGCCCAGTGGAACTGCAGCTTCTCCAATTTCGGATGGACTCCTACCGTAGGCGAATCGCACAACTTCCGCGAGATGAGACCTATCTATGCCCGCGAATGGGTGGTGATACTCACCAACTATGCCTATATGATGACCACCCCAGAGTACAAGTACGTGTTGGCGAACTTCAAGAAGGTGATGGGCGGCGACCTCTACGACAACGAAAAGGTACCATTCACAGCCGAAAAGTATCAGAGCGAGATGGAGAGATTCAAGGCCAAGAAGAACTTCGTGCTCGGACAGACCTCACCTGCCTATGGCGGCCTGGGCGGCGGTGCCACCTGGGGCATTACCGACTGGAACTTCTACGGCCATTATGCATCCTTCAGCGGATGGGAGTCGATCACCCACGAGTTCATGCACTGCATGGATTACGGTCACAACAGTAACATGACCTATGCGGCAAAGACTCCGGAAGGCGTGAACGTAGGTTGGACAGAGTTCATCTGGCAGCTGCACATGTGGTTGAGCAAGAAGGGCGACCTGCCATATACCGACCGCAACCTGCTGGGTTTCCACAAACCGGAGAATGCGCAGTATCGTGACTGCGCCATCATGGAGATTTTCCAGGATGATGCCGTATTGCAGAAGCACATCGATAATTTTTACAAGAAGAGCCGACTCGTGAAGTACTTCACCGAGAACCCACTCAAGGACAACAAAAAGTAAGGAGGAAAGAGAAAATGAGAAAAGACGTAATGATGATAAGCGCAGGACTGATGATGATGGCAATGGCATCCTGCAACCAGACAGAATATAGAGAGATTACAGAAGACCGTGTAGTGTCGCAGCCGGTGGATACCATCAAGGTGGCAGACCACTTCTACCTGGACGGCTATCTCTCGCGCACATCCGAGGACATCGGAGGCCGACAGCTGAATGCCGTAAATCTCTTCAGCGATGGCGAAGAGCTGTATGTAGCCAACTTTGCCGGCAAATGCATCGACGTATTCGATGCCGAAACCCTGGGTCTGAAGCGCAGCATGAGCAATGGCGACCGCACCCTGGCTAGGGATGTATATGCCGAGGGCGACCACCTCTTCGTGGCAGCCGGCGACAGCCGTGAGGTGCAGATCTTCGAGAAGAAGACGGGCAAGTATCTCAGCCGTCTGGGCACCGGCTCCTGGCCAGCCAGCAATGTTTCCTGGGCAGGATGCGTCTGCGCCACCCCTCGCCTGGTGTTCGTAAGAGACTCTAAGGAGACCAATATCAGAGTATTCGACCGCAACGCTATCAACCTGGGTGCTGCCAACAACAACAATGTGTATGCCAAGCTGGCTACAGACAGTTATTTCATCGGCAGCAAGTTTGAGCCGCAGTCAGAATCCTACGATATGGAAGCGATAGGCGATTCGCTCTACAGTTTCATCCCTCGTACAGGTACCATCTATTCCTGGAAGGTACAGGACATCATCGAGAAGAAGAACGATGCGCCAGCCAAGATTACCCAGAACGCAACAGAGAAAATCCGTTCCATTTCGAAGACCGACGACAAGGAGAAGTTCTTCGTATCGATGGAGAAGGACGGCAAGATGCAGCTGGCAGAATACACTCTAGCTGATATCCAGAAGCGCAACTTCTCTCAGCCAACCCGCAGCTTTGCGAGCGACAGCCGTGTGAGCCTGCCATCCCAGACCATCGTAACCTACCAGAAGGAGAAGCTGATCCTGACCAACGGCACTAAGCTCGACCGCTGGGAGATCCGCAACAATCCATCCTACGAGATCCAGCCTCGCAAGAAGTAAGCGAAGCATTCTCAAAATACAGAAATCCCCCATCCTGCCTTCTCAAACCGGATGGGGGGGCTTATGTGATAAGTAAACCTAAAAAAACAAAAGCAAGTATCAATCCATTAGGGGTTGATATTTATATTTATAGATATATGATATCTTTGAATCTTCGAATCAAAACTCTGCCGGCTACTGCCTGGGGGCTGGGGATAACATATCCCCAAAGCATAAAGAGGTTAGGACATTTTTTAACGGCGGATAACATATCCGCCGGGACGCTTAACGGAGGACGGGCATATCCGGCGCTATGGAAATACACTCGATCGATAGAGCCTGCATTCAACTGTCGATTACACTCCATCCTCTTACACGAACTATTGCTGTCTGAGGGTATTGTAAACCGCTTTGTTACTTGTCATCCCGCAGATTCCGAGGATTCCGACTGCCATGTTGTTAACCTGGTGTGGCTGCCAGAATTACAGAAATGGGCTATGCTAGACTCGGATATGAAAGCTTGGGCAGAAGATGAAAAAGGCACTCCACTTTCTCTTACAGAAATGCGTGAGCGATATATTGACGGCAGAGAAATCGTTTACCGTCCTCTCTTGAATTCAGATAATGATTTTGTTTATTACAGGGCATATTGGGCAAAAAACTTATACTGGTTTGATACTTGGGAGACAACAGGCTATGGTCGCGAAGATAATAATCCTGCTTATCGAAACAATAATCGCCATATCGTGCTTGTTCCTTCAGGATTCAAAGGTTTTGAACTTCCCGACCATTCAGTACTGACAACAGATACTTCACGTTTCTGGGCAGCTCCCCAAAATTAGTAACTGCCACTTACTAGATCTATCCCAGGAACAAATACAATAGGCTTCGTTGGCAAATGAAGCCTATTTCATTGGCTAACGAAAGTAGTTTCATGAGCACATGAAACTACTTTCGTTTTTATTGCTTCTTCTACAATAGTTATATCATAAAAACGGAGCGCCAAAGACTGTAGCGGGCTTCGGGGTTCATCTGCTCCAACTGCTGGAAAATAGCCTGCATATCAGCTCGACGAGTAGTCTCTTCGTAAGGACACAATGTTTTCTGTTTGCTGAAATGTAATTCCTCAGCAACCAGCCTTATATCAGCTTCATGAACCAGACAGAGAGGACGGATAATAGTAAGCGGATAATGCTTTAGAGTAAGACTTGGTTGCATCGTGGAATGTGAACCCTCGAAGGTGATATTCATCAGCAGGGTAACGAGGATATCATCCATGTGATGGCCCAGGGCTATCTTATTGAACCCATGGCTTACCGCAAACTCGAAGAGCGTCTTGCGACGGTTCCAAGCACAGAGGAAACAACGAGTCTTGCGAGGATCAGTAGATTCATCAAACGAACTATGCAGGATGTGAAGTTTGATGTCATTCTCCTCACAGAAATGCTGAATATAAGAGCGGTCAGTCTCATAAGGAATGTTATCCATGATGATATGCGCTGCCTCCACCTCGATATGTGGCTTATAGATACGGGCACGCTGAGCCAGCAAGCGGACCAGTTCCAGGGAATCCTTGCCACCACTCAAAGCAATCAGAATGCGATCACCATCTTCCAGAAGATGATAATCCACACAACCTTTATTGAACTGTTTTAAAACCTTACGTTCCACCTTCATAACTTCAAATTTAATAAGATGTAAAGGAACATTTAAGATATAAAAAGCCGCTGCCCAAAAGAACAGCGGCTTTATTTATTTCCGGATAAATATACTCAGCTTTTACTATTTAGCATAAGCAACGCTACGAACCTCACGGATGACAGTAATCTTCACCTGACCAGGATATGTCATCTCATTCTGAATCTTGGTTGCAATCTCATCAGAAAGTTTTGTGCTCTCGTCATCAGACATCTTGTCTGCACCCACAATCACACGAAGTTCTCGACCAGCCTGAATAGCGTAAGTCTTGGTTACACCAGGATAGCTCATTGCGATAGCTTCAAGATCATTCAGACGCTTGATATAAGCCTCAACAATCTCACGACGGGCACCAGGACGGGCACCAGAGATGGCATCACAGACCTGAACAATAGGAGCCAAGAGCGTATTCATCTCCATCTCATCATGGTGAGCGCCGATGGCATTGCAGATATCTGGCTTTTCCTTAAACTTCTCAGCAATCTTGGCACCATACAAAGCGTGTGGCAATTCACTCTCCTCATCAGGCACCTTACCAATATCATGTAAGAGACCAGCACGCTTAGCCTTCTTTGGATTCAATCCCAACTCTGAAGCCATGACAGCACAGAGGTTAGCAGTTTCACGCGCATGCTGTAAGAGGTTCTGTCCGTATGAAGAACGATATTTCATCTTACCGATAATACGAATCAACTCTGGATGTAAACCATGAATACCCAGGTCAATAGCAGTACGCTTACCCGTTTCGATAATCTCATTCTCCAACTGCTTCTTCACCTTAGCCACAACTTCCTCAATACGAGCAGGATGAATACGTCCATCAGCTACCAACTGGTGGAGAGCCAAGCGACAAACTTCACGACGGATCGGATCGAAAGCAGAAATAACGATAGCCTCAGGAGTATCATCAACAACGATTTCAACACCAGTAGCTGCCTCTAAGGCACGGATATTACGACCTTCACGACCGATAATACGTCCCTTCACCTCATCATTATCAATATGGAAGACACTAACGGAATTCTCTATAGCAGTTTCCGTAGCCACACGCTGGATGGTCTGGATTACAATCTTCTTAGCCTGCTGGTTGGCATTCAGTTTAGCATCATCCATGATTTCATTGATATAACTTGCAGCATCCAGTTTAGCCTGATCTTTCAGACTTTCTACCAGTCGCTGTTTCGCTTCCTCAGCACTCAAACCAGAGAGTTCCTCCAGTTTAGCCTGCTCCATCTTCTGCATCTTCTCGAGTTCCTGCTGCTTGACGGTGAGGAGTTTTTTCTCATTGTCAATACGCTGCTGGTTCTGCTCCACTTCCTGTTTGCGACGACCCAGTTCTTCCTGGCGCTGATTGAGAGAAATCTCACGCTGCTTGAGCTTGTTTTCACTCTGCTGGATACGGGAATTACGCTGCTGTACTTCCTTCTCCAACTCAGCCTTCTTATTCAGGAATTTTTCCTTTACCTCAAGAAGTTTTTTCTCTTTAACTACCTCAGCCTCTTTATTGGCTGCTTCTATCATTTCATTATATTTTCCCTTAATAACATAACGGAAAATGAAAAACCCTGCAGCTCCACCTAAGATAAGAGCCACAAGAGCGGCGATAATTATTTCTACCATTATTATTATATTAATATGTATTTATAGAACATTCTACCTAACATGCATCATGATTTTAATGCATCTTCTATTTCGGCAGTCAGCTTTTTGAGAAGATCATCATAAGGTTCGGTATCATTGCGCCCAACCTCTTTTTCATATCTCAAGGCAATATCAATAAGCGCCATATAGAGGATTTCCTTGTCGCTTTTTCTTCCCTTGAAAATTTTATTATATGAATTGACAATATCATCAATCAGTTTTCCAGACTTACGATAATATTCCTCATCCTCTCTGGGAATTCTCACAGAGAGGTCTGTGTCATAGACATGTAATCTAATCAATAATTTCTCTTCACCTTGATCTGCCATAACGCTTATAGTTTTACTGATCACTCAATAACGTGATACATTTGTTAACATCCCTGATAAGTTTAGCTATACGTTTTTGCGTAGCTTCCATATCCGTATCAGAAATCGTCATCATCTTAGCCATTTTGAGACTATTGTAATCATGCTCAGACTGAGATAACTTATCCTCCAACTGTTTGATTTTTGCATCACGCTCATCCACCATAGAGTATAGTTCAGCATTCTCCTTTTTGAGTTCTTCAAACTGGAGAATCATCTGCCTTACTCTTGTAGCAAACGTATTGATGTTTTTCTCATTAGCACTCATTACACTTCTTTTTTGGCTACAAATATAAAGGAATAATTTGAAAAGAACAAATATTCCTCTATATTTTTATTAAATTTAATGAAAAAGCGGGATTACTTACCCATTTTAGCCTTGGCTTTTTCCACATCTTCATCAGAAGGGCGTGGTTCTTTCTTAGCCAACATGACTACTTGGTAAGTAAAATCAGTTACCCACTTCTGGCTGAATCCCAAACGTTGGTTCAACTGTCTCAACTGTGCCACAGTCTTCAAGACACTGGCATCATTGAAATCATTTTTGTTGAAAATATCATTTACCGTTTTTTGAGTCATATTGTATAATGCTTTCTTCATGAAAGAAGGCAAACGTAACTTAAACTTCATCAAGTTTCCCATCAACATCATCAAATCCTGTGTAAATGTTTGGAACTGAATCAGATAAACATTGACATCCTGCAATTTGCGGCAATTCTTACGAATACTTTGGTCTATTTCCTTGAAATAATCCTCTTCAGTTCCATAGACGCCCTTCATCATCTTCTTCACATGAGCTTTTTCGCCAATACCTAAACGATTATTGACTGTAGGAACATGGAAGGTATTTTTGAAAACACGGAGGTCTGGAAGCATTGCCAAATTGGTGATACCTAATTGAGAAGCCAAGGCTGCCTGGAAATAAACACGCACCAAGGTCATGTAATCTTCCATTCCTCCAACCTTTTCTTCATTTTTATGACCGAATAATTTTGAAAATATTCCCATTTCTTATTCTTTTAAACTTTTAAATTTTCAATTGATTTACTAATTTGTACTGCAAAAATACAATAAAATCGCAAAATATCAAAATTCAAAGCTTCTTTTTTTGCAATAAAATGAAATATTTGTGTCCAAAAACAAAGTTTTAACCATAAAAGTTTCAAAATATGAAAAAAAAACGCTAACTTTGCGCACGTTTAAATAATTATCTTTTAACTTATCTATAAAAGAAATACCACATTCACATGAAAGAAGCTTATAAAGGTAGTGATTTAGTGAGATGGTTAGTAATAGTCGCAGACTTTATCATTCTCAACTTTGTTCTTTTTCTGGCTATCAACTGGGATAAGATCTCAGTTCCAATAGTCTTTTTCCATGCAAGCAAGATATGTTATTTTGTAGCTAACGTTTCACTTTTCTTAGGTGAACTACTCTTCGCGTCCATTATCCACGTTCGTAAGGTAAGGTTTATACAGGTATTGGGCAGAACTTTCAAATTGATTTTCGCCACGATACTTATCTTCAATATTACCATGTCCTATTTGCTGAAGGGTGGCTACGACTTAATCAAATTCTGCATCTATTTTGCAGTTGCTACATACATCTGCTTAATACTCTCCCGATATATAGAATTAAGCATTCTCAAATATTACAGATCAAGAGGTAGAAACATCAAAACAGTTTTATTTATCGGAAACGATCCTGCTGTCATAGAAATGTACAATACGCTGATGGAAGACCCATCTGCCGGATATCGTGTACACGGATATTATGCAAATGAGCCAATAGCTAATGCTCCTAAAGAGTTTAAATGGCTGGGGGATATGCAACACCTCAATAAGGTGATGGCAGAAAGCATCAATAATACCATCAATGGTATTCCAAGCAATATTGAAGAACTCTTCTGTTGCTTATCTCATGATTACTCCAATGAGATAGTACGTATCATGCAGTTCTGTGACAAGAACGTTATTCACTTTTATTATATGCCACGCCAATTTGGAGAATACAGTTTGCATCTGGACCCACAACTCTATCTTGGGAAAAGTGTATTTACCAATCGACGTGAGCCTTTGGCGAAATTAGGCAACAGAGTTATTAAACGCAGTTTTGATATTGCTGTAAGTTCCATCATCTGCCTTTGTTTCTTACCATTCTTACCTATCATAGCTATCATCATCAAGATACAGAGTCCTGGACCGATATTTTTCCGACAGGCAAGAACCGGACTCAACGGCAATACATTCCAATGTCTGAAGTTTCGTTCCATGCATGTCAATAAGGATGCAGATACAGTTCAAGCTACCGAAAATGACCCAAGGAAGTTTGCTTTCGGAAACTTTATGAGAAAATCCAACATAGATGAATTCCCACAATTTTTCAATGTACTCAAGGGAGACATGAGCATCGTTGGACCACGTCCTCACATGCTGCATCATACAGAAATTTATGGTTCAATCATCGACAAATACATGGTACGTCACTTCTCCAAGCCAGGAATTACAGGATGGGCACAAGTAACAGGTTTCCGCGGTGAGACCAAAGAGCTTTGGCAGATGGAAGAAAGAATAAAAAGAGATATATGGTATATTGAAAATTGGTCGTTCTGGTTGGATTTGCGCATTATCTACCTGACAGCCAAGAGTATAATCATACACGATAAGAATGCTTATTAATAAAATCACATAAAAATATGAAAGGTATTGTATTAGCAGGTGGATCAGGCACTCGCCTTTACCCCATCACAAAAGGTATCAGCAAACAGTTGATTCCTATTTTTGACAAACCGATGATTTACTATCCGGTTTCAGTCTTGATGCTTGCCGGTATCAAGGAAATCCTGATTATCTCCACCCCATTCGACTTACCTGGGTTCCGCAGATTATTAGGTGACGGCAGCGAACTTGGCGTTCATTTCGAATATGCAGAACAACCTTCACCTGATGGATTGGCTCAAGCTTTCATCATTGGTGAGAAATTTATTGGAAATGATAATGTCTGCCTGGTTTTAGGAGACAACATTTTCTATGGTGCCGGATTTACAGGTCTTCTCAAAGATAGTGTCAAGGCTGCCGAAAATGGTCAGGCCAGCGTTTTTGGCTACTACGTGAACGACCCAGAAAGATATGGAGTTGCCGAATTTGATAAAGATGGTAACTGTCTCAGCATTGAAGAAAAACCTGCTGAGCCTAAGAGCAACTATGCGGTAGTGGGTCTGTATTTCTATCCTAACAGCGTGGTAGAAATCGCCAAGAACATCAAGCCAAGTGCCCGTGGAGAACTTGAAATAACCACAGTGAACCAAGAATATCTCAAGCAAAAGGTACTGAAGGTAAGAACTTTACAGCGTGGATTTGCATGGCTTGATACCGGAACGCATGATAGCCTTTCAGAAGCCAGCACATTTATTGAGGTCATCGAAAAGCGACAGGGGTTGAAAGTTGCATGCCTGGAAGAAATCGCATTCAAACAGGGATGGATTAACGCAGAACAACTCAAGGAATTAGCCAAGCCAATGCTCAAAAATGGTTATGGACAATATTTGATGGAATTGGCCACTACTAAATAGGCAAATTGTATAAGAAGAGATAATACATATTATATAATAATAAACGACATTTGAATAATGGAAGAAAACAAGAACTTAGAAATGGAGAGTATCCAGGAGAACGAGGAGAAGTCAAGTTTTGACTTTGCCACTATCTACACCGCTCTCATACTCAACTGGAAGTGGTTTGTACTCTCCCTTATCATCTGTATGGGTGCAGCCCACATATATTTGCGCTATGCCACGCCAATATACCAATCTGCAGCCAAACTCTTGATCAAGGATGACGAAGGCTCACGCAGCAGCTTCAAAGGTGGTAATTCTATCATGAGTGCCACAAATTTGGGTATCATATCAAACTCCAATGGTATTGATAACGAGATGGAAATCTTGAAGTCAAGAACCCTGGCACAACAGACTGTCTATGACTTGAAACTTTATGTGAATTACAGACATGAAGGCAAGTTGAAAGACCATATACTTTATGGTGATCAGGAAGTCAACATTGATATGGACTTGGAGCATTTGAAAAAGTTGAATGCACCAATGAACTTAAAGATTACAAGAGAAGGAAGAAACTATCATGTAACGGGTTCATACAATGTTCCTATTGATAATAACTCATTCAACCCAGAAGCAGTCAATATCGACAAGACTTTCTCTGCACTTCCTGCTACTATCGGTACAAGAGTGGGTGTTGTAAGATTCACACAAAACGGCAACTATATGTTGCGAGATGGCGAATCACTCAAAGCTACCATGATTGCTCCAGAGATTGCTGCAGGCAAATATGTAGGAAACCTAAACGTAACAGAGAGCTCAAAGACTACTACAATTGTCGATTTGGTGCTGAACGATGAAATTCCACAAAGAGCTATTGATTATCTGAAGCAGTTGGCTATCGTATATAACAGACAAGCTAACGAAGATAAGAACGAAATTGCAGTACGTACAGAGCAGTTTATCAATCAGCGATTGGAGAAAATCAACGCAGAATTGGGTAGTACAGAAGGTCAGTTGGAAAATTACAAGAAACGTAACAACATGGTTGAGTTGAAGATGAATGCTACTCAAGCTGTTGCAAACGCAGACCAATATGCCCAAAAGTTAAGCGAAGCTAATACACAGGTGGCTCTGTTGGACGAATTGACTAGATACATGAATGAGCCAAGCAACCGTCACCAGCCTATTCCATCAAATGTAGGTTTGTCTGATGCAAGTGCTACTTCCCTCATCAACGAGTATAACAAAATTGCCTTGCAGCGCAATCAGTTACTCCACAGTGCAAGTGAGAATTCTCCTACGGTAACACCACTGACAGCTCAGTTGGATGATCTGAATTCATCTATCAAACGTGCAATGACACAAGCCCGTGCAGGTTTGAGAATTCAACGTAATAGTATTGCAGCTCAAGCAGGCAAGTATGAAGGACAAATCAACAACACTCCAGAACAAGAGCGTATGTTGACCCAGATTGGTCGCCAGCAGGAAGTAAAATCAGGTTTGTATCTGATGTTGCTCCAGAAGCGTGAGGAAAACTCTATTTCATTGGCAGCTACTGCAGATAAGGGTAAGCTGATTGATACCCCTGTGTTTGCAGGTAAGGTAACACCTAAGAATTATATGATTATGCTGATTGCATTGATTCTTGGTTTGGCTATCCCAGCAGGTATCCTCTTCCTCTTGGAATTCTTCCGCTACAAGATTGAAGGACACAACGATGTTGCAAAATTGACAGACTTGCCTATCATCGCTGATGTTGCCATCGCAAGTGAACGAGCTAAGACCAAAGCTGATATCGTAGTACATGAGAATAAGAACAACTTGATGGAGGAAATCTTCCGTAGTTTACGTACTAACCTGCAGTTCTTACTCAAGCAACATGACAAGGTGATTATGTTTACTTCTACCACATCAGCTGAAGGTAAAACATTCATTGCTTCGAATGTGGCTATCAGTTTCGCTCTCCTTGGCAAGAAGGTGGTATTGGTTGGTCTGGATATCCGTAAGCCTCGTCTGGCAGAATTATTCGGGATTGACGATCATCACCATGGCATTACTAATTTGCTCGTAAAAGACGAAGTAAACTGGAGCGACGTAAAAGAACAGATTGTCCCTTCTGGTATTAATGACAAATTGGATATCCTCATGGCAGGTCCTGTTCCTCCTAACCCTGGTGAATTGGTAACAAGAGAAAGCCTCGAACAAACTATGGAGCAGTTGAAAGAGCACTATGATTATATCTTAATCGATACAGCTCCTGTAGGTCTTGTAACTGATACATTGGCATTGGGCCGCATCTCAAATGCTACAGTTTATGTTTGTCGTGCAGACTTCACCCAGAAGGCAAGTTTTGGTCTCATCAACAGCTTGAGCATGGAGAAGAAATTGCCAAATATGAGCATTGTACTCAATGGCGTTGACTTATCTAAGAAGAAGTATGGCTACTTTTACGGATATGGGAAGTACGGGAAGTACGGAAAATATGGTAAATACGGCAGCAATGGCAAATATGGCTACAAGAGCTACGGCTATGGAAGCTACGGTTCATATGGTATCTATGGTAATTACAGCAAGAGTCATTATAGCGATATCAATGACGACAGCGTAAAGAAATAAATGTAAAGAATGGCAACTATCGCAGTTGATTTCGATGGCACAATTGTAACTCATGAATACCCAAAGATTGGTACCGAGATACCATTTGCCATCGAAACCTTAAAAATGTTGATTAGAGACCATCACCGCTTAATCCTGTGGAGTGTTCGAGAAGGACATCTCCTGCAGGAAGCAGTTGACTGGTGTAAAGAGAGAGGAGTAGAATTCTGGGCTGTAAACAAGGACTATCCTGAAGAAAGTTTAGAAAACAACAATCACTTCACAAGAAAACTGAAAGCTGACTATTTCATTGATGATAGAAATATAGGTGGACTTCCCGACTGGGGGCAAATTTACCAGATAATAAGCCAGGGAAAGAGCTATAGAACCATCATTAAGGAAAGCATGGGAGCGTACCAAGAGCCTCCTAAGAAAAAGCATTGGTGGAATCGAGGATAAATAATATCACAAGATATATAAAACAAAAAGAGCGTGACTTCGAAATGAAGCCACGCTCTTTTTGTTTTATATGAATTTCTCTTTTACTTAGAAGAAGAGATATCTGTTATCAACGACATTTGCATTGAGATAAAGCTCGTTCATGAAGTTACCAGCATACTGCATAGACTTCTGACGGCATTTCTGCTCCTGAGCCTTTTCATTAAACTTAACAGGTCTGTTAGACTTATTAGTAACCAAGAAGAGATATACACCCGCATTACCCTTAACAGGATGAGCAGAGAATGCCCCCTTCTTAGTAGCAGAAACTGCACCAGAAAGAGCAGGTTCGCTTGCACCAGCAGAAGCTACGAATACAGGAGCTGCGAAAGTAATCTGATTAACTTCAGAAACCTTAGCACCCTTAGACTTAGCTGCAGCGATATTCTTAACACCATTCAATTTAGCCTCAATCATTTCAGCCTTCTTGTCTTTGATAACCTCAGCCTTAACCATCTCCTTTACCTGAGGATCATCCAAGCCACGGAAACCAATACGATTAATCTTATCAAGTACTACAACCAAAAGGTGATCGTTGTTACCACACTCATACATAGGAGACACAGAACCTTCTTTAGCCTCAAAGATCCACTTGAGAGCCTCACGAGTAGAATGGATGTTTGCTACATAGTGAGTAGCTGTTGTAATATCCTTCAAATCCTGAACCTTATAACCGCTCTTTGCTGCATTCTTCACAATCTCATCAGCAGTCTGGTTGGCGCTGACAAAACTTGAGAACTTGTTGTAAGCAGTACGATAAGTATCCTGAGAGAAATCAACATTCTTCTTGATGACAGCAGCTGTATATTTCTCGATCATTGCCTTACGGTCGCAAACCTGAAGGATTACATAACCCTGTCCCAACTGCAACTGAGAAGTAGCATTAACAGCCTGAGTATTCAAAGCGTTGATGAATGCCTTATTATCCTTATCCATAGACTGAGCAAACTCATACTGACGAGTTGTCATCCATGCCTTCTCACCAGTCTGACCATACTTCTTAGCGATAGCCTCGAAATCAGCACCACCAGAAATAGCACCCTGGATAGAATCAGCCTTTGTCTTAGCTTCTGCAACAGAAGCTGCGGCAACCTGAATAACACGATACTGAATAGAATCAGGCAACTGCTGCTTGTTAACCAACTTGACAATATTCAAAGTATTATCAGCTTTATTTGCCTTCACTGCAGTAGTAGCACCAACAGCCATAGAATCAAGAGTAGCTGCGATATCTGATGGGAAAGCATCCTTGCCAACAGGAATACCCAAGTAAGCAACTGTAGATGCAGACTTGCGAACAACCTCTGTAGGATCTGCTGCAGCAGCTAACTGAGTCTGGTAACCAGCAAATTCCTTGTTAAGAGCAGCGCGGTCTGCCTGAGAAGCCTCTACCTGAATATCAACGAACTTGATATCACGGCTCTCAACAGGCTGCTTGAAACGAGCCTTCATCTCATCATACATAGCCTTCAAATCACTTTCAACAACCTTCACCTTGTCATCCTGGATATCAGAATAAGGGAAAGCAGCCAACTGAATCTTGCTCTCCTCGTTTTCCTCCTTGAAAGCCATCTTAGCCTCTACAGGATTTGAAAGGAAACAGTGTGCGAGCAAAGACTGATACTTTTGAGCCAAAGTCTGCTGACGAAGAGTCTTCTCGATAAATGACCAATAGTTGTAAATTTTAGTGTATTGATCCATCATCTGAGCATTTGCAGATGGATTAGCCTTCTGAGTCTTATAATCAGCCAAGAACTTCTGCAAAGCAGAAACATCAAAGCGACCTGTCTGCTGATTAACAAAAGGAGTTTGAGCCAACATTGGGTTGGTACCGGTCTTCAAGATATCCTGAAGTTCTGCATCAGTAACAGTGAGACCCAACTTCTCTGCCTCATGAGCAACAATCTTGTTTTGGATGTATGAATTCCAAACCATATCCTTGACTTGGTTCATCTGCTCCTCAGGGAGATTGTCCTGTCCCTGTTGCATTTTAATTACTTCGGTGTACTCATCTACGAGTTTCTGGAACTCCTGTACACTGATTTTCTCGCCAAATACCTCACCGATCTGCTGGCGTTCGTTGTTCTTTGCAGAATCACAAGAACGGAAAGCTTCTTCAGCAATGAAGGCGAAGAGGCCAAAACTGATAATGCAAACCAGAATGACGCCTCTTTTTCTAATTGTTCCTAATGCTGCCATTACGTTTTAATTTTATTTTTATTTTTTGTTTATTTTCTCTAGTTATATAGGCTTTTCTTTCCATAACCCTGCTCCGAATCAATGAAAGCAAGGTAAGACTTTAGCCAATTGTTTGCAAAAATACAAAGAAAATCGGAAATAAGGGAATTTTTTTATGCCTTTTTTGGACATACATGCCAAAAAGTCCCAAAAATAGCAAGAAAAAAGCACTTATCGCAAACGACAAGTGCTTTTTGCTATATTATTTTTAGGAGTTTACTTCAACAAATGCAAGTGAACTAATTCTATTTTTCGAGAGGTTGACTTGATAATTTTAAATTCAAACTTACCAATGCTTATTACTTCATTCAACTTTGGAAAACTCTGATATTCATGAAGTATCAAGCCTCCAACAGTCATATATTCATCACTTTCAGGCAAGTCTAAATCAAACATTTCGTTTACCTTGTCTATTTCCAAACGAGCAGACAAAAGATAGTCACCCTCAGGAGTTTGTTTGGCGACATATTTCGCTGAATCATGCTCATCCTCAATATCACCAAAGATTTCCTCTACAATATCCTCCAAACTGACCAGTCCACTGGTGCCTCCGAATTCGTCAACGACTACGCCCAACGTCTTCTTCTGCTGTAGGAAAATCTGCATCAACTTTTGCGCCTGCATCGTCTCTGGCACAAAAGGCATCGTACGAATATGATCTTGCCATTTCTTCGGATTGCGGAACAACTCAGAACTATGAATATATCCTTCTACATGATCTATATCATCCTTATATACCACAATCTTAGAATTGCCACTTTCCACGAATTTCTGACGCAGGTCCTCAAGTGTTGCATCCAGACCAACCGCCTGAATTTCAGTACGAGGAACCATACAATCCCTTACTTTGGTATCCGAGAAATCCAATGCGTTCTGGAATATCTTGACCTCATCGTTAATATCAGAATCCTTCTCTGCATTATCTATACTGGATTGGACAAGATAATCCAAATCCACTTTAGAAAATCCTTCATCCCCAGTCTCATCGTCCATTTTAACACCAAGAATCTTCAACAACATCTTACTTAAAAAAGTACTGAACTTACTGATAGGCCAAAGGACGACATAACATAAGTAAGCTAAAGGACTGAAAAGAGACAACAATCTATTAGGATTGGACTTGAAAAGAGTCTTAGGCAAAAACTCACCTGTGAAAAGCACGATTAATGTAGATAAAATCGTATCAGCAGAAACCTTCAGACCATCATCCAGCCCAATGAAAATAGTGTTATCAAAGAGACGGGCTATCAGAATACCATATACAACCAAGGCAATATTATTACCCACAAGCATGGTACTGACAAAACCATTAGGATGAGAGTAAAACAAAGAAATAATACGTTGTGTAAATCCGTTTTTTTCCTTATCCATCTCAGCCAACATACGGTTGGATGAAACAAAGGCAATTTCCATACCACTGAAAAAGGCGGAAAAGACCATTGTCACCAAGATTCCAATTATGAGACTAATCCCTACTTCTTCCATTTTCTTTTTTTCAATATTAGTGCATAAGCGGAATCGAATTTGTCGCACTTCGCGGTGTAGCTTGCGGACGTAAATTCTGCTTTACTGAATCTGGCTGAGAAGAGATAGTATCACTCTGTGTACCAGCCACATCACCCTTTTCAAAGCTACCTTTAGAATTACTAACAAAATAACGAGTCATCTTCTCGTCACTCCAGAAATATGACCCTTGCAGGGTACGTTCAGGAGTAACTAATTTACTGAAGACATTGCTCGAAAGCTCATGCTTATTTTGATCCCAAGTGAGTTGTTCACTTGTAAATTTCAATCCATCTTTAGTCAAGATACGAACTCTTCCATAAAGTTTCCATATCTTCTGCTGGTCATAATAATAAGCCGTATCACTCTGAATATAACTATTCACATGAAACTTCTCATCAAATTGTTCCAGCAAAATACCCTTTTCAAAAATCCATTGAGAAGGATTCTTACTGGTATTCACTTCCCATCGTTCCGTAACAATACGATATTTCATCACACCCGAATCACTGATGAGCGTATTAACACCATACGAAGTCATCATGGCAACAGAGTCACGCGCCAAGATTGCAGGTGCAGTATGTTCCACTTGTTCCTGGCAAGCCACCAAACAAAAGAACATCAATAATCCTAAAAAAGTGCTTTTAATCTTATACATTATTATATATTACTTCATTCTCCACTTTCTAAACCACTCTTCATTGAAAGTAAAGCCAATATTCAAGCGGAAAGTATTTTCCTTAATTAAATCCTTTGCAGAACTCTTCACCCACTGTCCACTGATATTGAGGAAAGAACGGTGGTTGTAATTGTTCATAATTGGAATACCGAAACCTGCACTAACAGAGATTTCCTTAGGTCCATCAATACCATTTACCTTATAATACGAAGTTGCATAACTTACACCGGCACGATATCTCAAACGCTTGAAGAAACTACGGTTATATTCGCCATAGCAATACTGCATACCCAAATTGAACTTACTGCGGTCTGCGTAAGCACCATCCACATCAAGGACATGATTCTTGTCATTGACATTTACATATCTTCGAGGATATTCCAAACTACCCCACTTTTGCAAGGTATAATCAAATCCTATTTTCCACTGATCATTATGATTCCACATCAAACCTACACCATACATATGAGGCAGCTCAAATGCTTTATCAATAGAGAAAAAGGTTGTATCCGATGCACTTGTCTGAGAATTATTAGAAATAATATTCATGTCGGCAGTTGCACCAAGATTATGACCTGGTGAATAGGTTGCACCGATTGTTGCCCAATCCTTCTTGGAGAGCTTGGCTGTATATTGGATACCAAAATCTAACTTATAGCTGTTGACCTGAGTAGAATAAGTACGAATCAACGTATTATAATTGGAGTTACTATAAGCATTAGAAACATACTTATTATAATCACCCCAAATATATGCCACATTAGCACCTACAGCCAATCCCTTAACCGGAGCCCAACCGACACCGAGATAAACCTGATGAAGTCCACCTTCACCATTATAAGTATTGGTATAAGTAGCATCATTAAACTGTGAGCCTACTTTTTCTGTAGAAGTATAGTTATAACCTACATTAGTAAATGGCAGCACACCAAAGCTAACACCTAAATGCTTGGCAGCTCTAAAACCAGCAACCACATATTCAAAGTTAGCATTATTAGCATTCTTCTTGACTCCATTCTCTTCGAAATTGGTAATCTGACCTGAGATACCTGCATCAAGAATAAAAGATAAGGAATCTATAGCTGAATATGAAGCAGGGTTCAAATAGTTGATTTGGTTATGCTCATGAAAACCGAGACCAACGCCATTCATACCACGATTGAAACCAGAAGTCTGGTCTGACAACACGCCAAGACCATACTGGCTGTATGGAGAATTAGTACCACTTTGGGCATTAACCGAAATAACTGTACCCAACAAAAGGGTAGCTAAAATAAGCTTTCTCATTGATAATTATCATTCAAATTTATATTCAGAGTGCAAAAGTATTAAAAAAAATTAGAAAAAAAGAAGGATAATTGAAAATAATAAGGTATTTTTGCATCGTGAAACGATTTAAGTATATTTTTAGAGCTTTTTTAGCCGTTTTGTTAATCAATTTAACGACTTTGGCTAACGCACAGGATTTTCAGGGTAACAGACCTCAAGAAAATTCTGAGAGAAACTATATGTCATCCCCAGAGTCACAAGCATGGCTCGACTCTGTAGATATATCTCTCCTGACTTGCGGACCAGGACAAGAAGTATGGTCATACTATGGACACACCGCCCTTCGCATTGAAGACCATGTCCACGGTACAGACCTTGCAGTCAACTGGGGAATGTTCTCCTTCAAGCAGGCCTTTTTCATTCTTAGGTTTGTGTTCGGCATGACCGACTATCAGATAGGTATATTCCCTATGGAGCATTTCATAGCAGAATATTCAAGCGAAGGAAGATGGGTAAGACAACAAAGACTGGCACTCACCAGAGAGGAGAAGATAAAGATTCTCTCTGCTATTGACGAGAATAACAAAGAAGAGAATCGCACTTACCGCTACAATTTCTTCTTTGACAACTGTACTACCAGAGCCCGTGATATGATTATCAGAAATCTCGGACAACATATCACAGATTTCAAGGACGTTGATGCCCAATCAACCTATCGTAAAGAAATCCATCGTCTGAACGAAAATCATAAATGGGCCAGATTCGGAAATGATTTACTTTTAGGATTCATGGCAGACCGCCCTATCAGTAAACAAGAATGGGAGTTCCTGCCAGAAAACCTCAGTAAGGACTTTGCTACAGAAGCGAGAAAGGACACAACCGTTCAAAAAACGATGGCGGAAGTATATCCAACTAAAAAAAGATATATCAAATTAGTAGATAGTACATTCTACCTGATACCGGTACAAGCAGACCATGCAACAGAAAGCGAAAGCATCACTCCATTCAGAGTTGCGCTCGCTCTGGGCGCAGTCATATTCTTATTATCCATCATAGAAGTCTTCAAGCGAAAGAACTTCTGGTGGTTAGATATGACTCTTCTGATACTTACAGGTATTCCAGGATTTATACTTCTGGCGATGATATTCTCAGAGCACCCTACCGTTCAGATCAATTTCCAGATTTTGATATTGAATCCACTCAATCTCATCTTTGCATGGAAAACCTGCAGAAATCTGTATATAGGTAAAATATATTGGTACTATAATATATGGGGAATACTTCTTTTCGTGTCCCTCTTTATGCAAATCTGGCAGCACTATGCAGAAGGTATGGAAATCTTGGCATTATCTTTGCTAATGCGATATGTCATAAGATCTATAGTATATGATCTCCGTAAACAGAAAAAACAATTAAACAAATAAAATAAATTAGGATTTATGATTGTCAACAGATATATTACCGCCCTCCTGGTTGTCTTAGCGGCAACGGGCATGGAAGCGCAGACTTATCAGCAGGCACTGAAGTTTGCGCTGACAGATATATCCTATGACGAATTTATCCAGCAACCTGAGGCGAAGGCATTAGAGGAAGACATTCTCGATGTCATCAAGGCTATTAAAGAAGCCTCTGATGAAAACCATTCAAGACCTCAGTTTCACTCTGTATCTGCTTCATTAACAGCAGATACTTCTGACATTCTGACAGACATTCATTCTAATATTTATTTCCACCCTATTCTGGAGCATAAATATAAGGCTCCTTATGGTAGTATTGTTATTCGAGGACCTGATTGTTTTTAATCCCATTGCAAGTCATATAAGGACAGAATCTCACAAATATCACTTGCAAACGAGCATTAATTAACAAAACATTGCTGATTTACAGATATTTTTTGTAAATTTGCAGACAATAAATATAATGTGGAGAAAGAAATAGAGAAAAAGAGAGCGACAAGTACTTGTCGAATGACTCATAACTCCTTTATTTTCAATCACTCCCGATAAATTTCGAATAACAAAAAAAATAAATATAACAATGAACTTTAACAAAATTCTTCAGTCATTGTTTGGCAACAAATCAACTCGCGACATGAAGTTGATTCAGCCAATCGTAGAGAAAATCAAGGCAGAATATCCTAATATCAAGGCCTTGAGCAATGACGAGCTTCGTGCTAAGACAAAAGAAATCCAGAAGTATGTACAGGAGTATGCCAACGAGGAGAAAGCTAAGATAGCAGAACTCAAGGCTAAGATAGAAGAAACTCCTATTGACGAGCGTGAAGGTATCTTCAACCAGATTGATAAGTTGGAGAAGGAGGCACTCGACAAATATGAGATTGCCCTCAATGAAGTGCTCCCTACTGCATTCAGTATTGTAAAGGATACAGCTCGCCGTTTTGCAGAAAACGAGGAGACCATCGTTACAGCTACTGATTTTGACCGTGAGTTGGCAGCAGACCCTAAGAATGACTTCATCACCATTGATGGTGATAAGGCTATCTATCACAACCATTGGACAGCAGGTGGTAACGACCTGAAATGGGAAATGGTTCACTACGATGTTCAGCTCTTCGGTGGTGTCGTTTTGCATCAAGGTAAGATTGCCGAGATGGCTACCGGTGAGGGTAAGACACTCGTTGGTACCTGTCCTGTATTCCTGAATGCCTTAACTGGCAATGGTGTACATGTCGTTACTGTCAATGATTACTTGGCAAAGCGTGACTCTGAGTGGATGGGACCTCTCTATATGTTCAATGGTCTTTCTGTAGATTGCATCGACAAGCATCGCCCTAATTCTGACGAGCGTCGCAAAGCATATTTGGCAGATATCACCTTTGGTACAAACAATGAGTTTGGTTTCGACTATTTGCGCGACAATATGGCAACAAGTCCTGCAGACTTGGTACAGCGCCAGCACAACTATGCAATCGTCGATGAGGTTGACTCCGTTTTGATTGACGATGCCCGTACTCCACTTATTATTTCCGGTCCAATCCCAAAGGGTGACGATCAGATGTTTGAGGAATACCAGCCATTGGTAGAGCGTCTCTATGAAGTACAGCGTAAACAGGCAACAGAATTGCTCGCAGAAGCTAAGCAGAAGATTAGCGAAGGAAGCAAGACCAAGAATCAGGAAATACTTGAGGCTGGTTTCTTGGCTCTTTACCGTTCATTCAAGGCATTGCCTAAGAATAAGCCATTGATCAAGTACCTTTCTGAGGAAGGTATCAAGGCTGGTTTGTTGAAGACCGAGGAATACTACATGGCTAACAACAACCGTGAGATGCCTAAGGCTATAGAACCTTTGTATTTCGTGGTAGATGAGAAATTGAATTCAGCCGACCTTACCGACAAGGGTACAGACTGGTTGGCAAAACAGGTAAACGATAAGGAACTTTTCGTATTGCCTGATATCACTACAGAGATGAGTGAGTTGGAAGCTCGCACAGACATCTCTGACCAGGAGCGTCTCGACAAGAAAGACGAGATGTTGGCACACTATGGTGTACAGAGTGAACGAGTTCACACACTTCAGCAGTTGCTGAAAGCTTATACCATGTTTAATAAGGACGACGAATATGTTGTCATGGATGGCGAAGTGAAGATTGTCGATGAGCAGACTGGTCGTATCATGGAAGGTCGTCGCTGGAGCGATGGCTTGCATCAGGCTATCGAAGCTAAGGAGCATGTAAAGGTTGAGGCTGCTACTCAGACATTCGCAACTATCACACTCCAGAACTATTTCCGTATGTACCACAAACTCTCTGGTATGACCGGTACTGCAAGCACAGAAGCTGGTGAGTTCTGGGATATTTACAAACTCGACGTAGTTGAGATTCCTACCAACCGTCCTATTGCACGTCACGACTTGGACGACCGCGTCTATAAGACAGCCCGTGAAAAGTATCGTGCCGTCATTGATGAGATTGAAGAAATGCGCAATGCTGGTCGCCCTGTTTTGGTGGGTACAACATCTGTAGAAATCTCAGAGTTGTTGAGCAAGATGTTGAAGATGCGTAACATTCCTCATAACGTGCTGAACGCTAAGTTGCACCAGCAGGAGGCTCAGATTGTTGCCGAGGCTGGTCGCTCAACAAATGGCAAGGGTGCCGTAACCATCGCTACCAACATGGCAGGTCGTGGTACCGATATCAAGCTGACTCCAGAAGTAAAGGCTGCAGGTGGTCTTGCTATCATCGGTACAGAACGCCATGAGAGCCGTCGTGTTGACCGTCAGCTCCGTGGTCGTGCAGGTCGTCAGGGTGACCCAGGTTCATCTGTATTCTATGTATCATTGGAAGATAAGCTGATGCGTCTGTTCGCTTCTGAACGTATTGCAAAGGTAATGGACCGTCTTGGTTTCGAGGATGGCGAGCGTATCGAGAGTCCTATGATCAGCAAGAGCATCGAGCGTGCCCAGCGCAAGGTTGAGGAAAACAACTTCGGTATCCGTAAGCACCTCCTGGAGTATGATGACGTGATGAACCGCCAGCGTACCGTTATCTATGAAAAGCGTCGTCACGCCTTGATGGGTGAGCGTATCGGCATGGATATCACCAACATTATTTGGGACCGCTGCTTGAATATCATCAATAACAATGATTTCGATGGTGCAAAGGAAGAGTTCCTCAAGGTTCTTGCTATGGAAATTCCTTTTACCGTGGAAGAATACGAATCTGGCAGACGTGAAGATTTGGCAGAGCGTGCCTTCCAGGAGGCAATGGCAGCTTTCAAGCGCAAGACAGACCGCATTCAGGCTACTGCATTCCCTATCATCAAGCAAGTATTTGAGGACCAGGGAGCTATGTATGAGCGCATCATGGTGCCATTGACAGATGGTAAGCGTATGTACCAGATACCATGCAACCTCAAGGAAGCTTACGAGTCTGAGGCTAAGAGTGTTGTGAAGGAATTCGAGAAGAGCGTGCTGCTCCATATCATTGATGATGACTGGAAAGAGAATCTCCGCAAACTGGACGAACTCCGTCACTCAGTACAGAACGCCAGCTACGAGCAGAAAGATCCATTGTTGATCTACAAACTGGAGAGTGCCAAGATTTGGGATGCAATGATCAACGAGATGTACGATCGTATTTCAAGCATCCTGATGCGTGGTCAGATTCCTGTAATGGAACAACAGCCTGTACAAGAGGCTGCTCCAGAACAGCCTACACAGCAGAACTATGTAGAGTCTAAGGTTGACATTGACGAAGAGCGTGAACGTGCAGAGCGTGCTGCTCAACAGGCTGCAGCCAACCAAGACACTCGTGAAGGCGCAAGCCAGGCAAACCACACTCCTTACCGTGCAGAGCGCATGCCTCGTCCAAACGATCCATGTCCATGCGGCAGCGGCAAGAAGTTCAAGAACTGCCACGGCAGAAACTTGTAATCACAAGAAATGGTGATGCTCTTATATATATAATAAGGTATAAGAGGTACACATCATCAGAAATAATGATAAGAATACCAAGAATTGATGATACTCTCATCATTTCTTGGTATTTTTTTTTATTTAATGACATGATTACAACTGAGTTGAAATAATTATTAGTAATTTTGCAAACGAAAAGAGAAAAAAGAAATAACGAAGATAAGAACGGCTTTTCATCAAAGAGAAGACACGATCTTAGAAAATAAAAAGAATATACGATGAAATTATCAGAACTCAAAACAGGAGAAAGTGGCGTCATCGTCAAAGTATCCGGTCACGGTGGCTTCCGTAAGCGAGTCATCGAGATGGGTTTTATCAAAGGGAAAAAAGTGGATGTACTCCTCAATGCTCCACTGCAAGATCCTGTGAAATACAAAATCATGGGCTATGAGGTATCACTCAGACATAGTGAGGCTGACCACATAGAAGTAGTTTCTATTGACGAGGCAAAAAACAATAAAGAACTGAATCATGCAGATGCAGAAGATAGACAGCAAGTAATTGACTCACAAACTATCAATACAAACGATAGCGAAAATGCGCTGGGCGACAAGATGCTCGTAGCTGAAAGAAAAAGTTCTGCTGAAAACGAAGCTTTGGCAGAACAGGAAGCCGAGCGTTTGCATCATGTCATCAATGTGGCCTTAGTGGGAAATCCAAACTGTGGTAAAACCTCCCTCTTCAACTTCGCTTCAGGTGCTCACGAACGTGTGGGCAACTATAGTGGTGTAACCGTAGATGCCAAGGTAGGTGAAGCCGATTTTAACGGTTATCACTTTAATCTTGTTGATTTACCAGGCACCTACTCTCTTTCTGCTTATTCACCAGAAGAACTTTATGTGCGCAAGCAGCTCATCGAGCACACGCCAGATATCGTCATCAATGTAATCGACACCAGTAATCTGGAACGCAACCTCTATCTCACCACCCAGTTGATAGACATGCACATCCGCATGGTCTGCGCCCTCAACATGTTTGATGAAACCGAGAAGCGTGGCGATAACATCGACTACGACAAACTGGGTGAACTCTTCGGTATTTCAATGATACCTACCGTCTTCACCAATGGTCGAGGCGTGGATAAACTCTTCGAGACCATCATCGAACTTTACGAAGGAAAAGAAGACACTAACGCTCACTACCGCCACATCCACATCAACCACGGACATGAGATAGAACATGGTATCGAACATATCCAGAAGTATCTGAAGGTAGATGATTCCATCCGCCAGCGCTACTCCACACGATATCTTTCTATCAAATTATTGGAGAACGACAAACACGCCGAGGAATACGTAAGTCATCTGAAATCGGCCAAGGAAATCTTCGCAGCCCGCGATGAGGCAGCCAAGCGTGTGAAGGAAGAGACATTGGAAGATAGTGAAACAGCCATCATGGATGCCAAATATGGTTTTATTCATGGAGCATTGCAGGAAGCAGGCTATGAACCTGGCAAAGCAAAGGATACCTATCAGGTAACCCATCTCATCGACAGAATCCTGACCAATAAATATGTAGGCTTCCCTATCTTCATCCTGCTGCTGTTCATCATGTTCTCAGCCACCTTCGTACTGGGCGAGATTCCTAAGGGATGGATTGAGGACGGCGTAGCATGGCTGGGCGAATTCATCAGTACCACAATGCCGGACGGACCGGTGAAGGACATGCTGGTAGATGGTGTGATTGGTGGTGTAGGTGCGGTCATCGTGTTCCTGCCACAGATTCTGATTTTGTATTTCTTCATCTCATACATGGAGGATTCGGGATATATGGCTCGTGCCGCCTTCATCATGGATAAACTGATGCACAAGATGGGCCTGCATGGCAAATCATTCATTCCGCTGATTATGGGATTCGGATGTAACGTACCTGCCGTGATGGCAACGAGAACCATCGAGAGTCACCGTTCCCGTCTGATAACGATGCTGATTTTGCCATTGATGAGTTGTTCGGCTCGTCTGCCAATCTACATCATGGTTATCGGAACATTCTTTGCCATCCAATACCGTTCGCTCATCATGGTATCGCTCTATCTCATCGGCATCTTCCTTGCCGTGATATTGAGCCGCATCTTTGCCAGTTTCGTGGTGAAGGGCGAAGATACTCCATTCGTAATGGAGCTGCCTCCTTACCGCTTCCCTACCTGGAAGGCAATAGGCCGACATACCTGGGAGAAGGGTAAGCAGTACCTGAAGAAGATGGGTGGTATCATCCTTGTGGCAAGTATCATCGTATGGGCGTTAGGCTACTTCCCTCACAATGAGGAGCTTGATACCCAGGCACAACAGGAGCAGAGCTATATCGGCAGAATCGGTAAGACCATCGAGCCAATCTTTACCCCACAGGGTTTCGACTGGAAGTTAGATGTGGGTCTGGTTTCCGGTGTAGGTGCCAAGGAGATTGTAGCCTCAACGATGGGTGTGCTCTACAGCAACAACGACAGTTTCTCTGACGACCAGGATTACAACGATGAAGACGGAAAATACGAGGTTTTGAAGAAGCAGATGACTTCTGACCTGAAGAAGACCTACGGTTACAGCGATGCCGAGGCTGCATCCAAGGCTACGCTTACCGCCTATTGCTTCCTCCTCTTCGTATTACTCTACTTCCCTTGCATCGCCACTATCGCCGCCATCAAGGGCGAGACGGGCAGTTGGAAATGGGCAGGCTTTGCCGCTGGCTACACCACGCTATTGGCATGGGTAGTATCAGCCTTAGTCTTCCAGATAGGAAATTTATTTATATAAAATAAAAACATAAACCCCTGCCCCAAAAACTGCGTGCCGACGTATGAAATTATGCGTGGGCACGCAGGAATTTTTGCATGGGCACGCAAAAATAAAAGCCCTTAGACCTCGCTTTTGAAGTTTAAGGGCTTTTTTCATCTGTATCACCACAAAATTACAAATAATTTATTACATTTTTCTCTGAATATCTACACATACTTATGTAACAAGAAGCGCAGCTGTTTTTGCAACCTTTTCTAAATAGTTCATTTTAATTGTCATCATGTCAATAAGAGTATTTTTTGATGGTACAAAATTAAATGGATATTCTCTTTCCAACCTTTGCGGCAAAAAAAGCAATCATCAAACCTAAACAGGCGGCAATACTGATGGCGATACGAAGTCCGGTAGCCTCTGCAAGCCATCCGATAACCGGTGGTCCTACCAGGAAACCGAAGAAGCTGATGCTCGAAACTATGGTGATGGCAATGCTGGCCTTGATAGTTCCCAACTTTCCCGCAATACTGTAGCAAATAGGCACCGATGAAGAGATGCCGAAACCTACCAGCAGGAAACCCAAGGTGGCAGGAATGAGATAAGGCAAAGCAGCAGCCAGCCACAAACCGCCCAATATCAAACCACCACAAACCTTCAATACCCTGGCTGGTCCATATTTCGTAACAAAACCATCAGCAAGAAATCTACCCAGAGTCATCGCTCCCATACCAGCCACATAACCTGCACGGATAAAAGCCTCATCGGGTTTCACCACTGATGAGAAATATACACTACTCCAATCATAAACAGTACCTTCACAGAACATGCCGGCAAATCCCATTAATCCTAAGAGGAACAGAATCGGGTCGATAGTCTTGAACGAGAACTTCGGAACATCTTCCTCTTCTGCCTTTGCTGTTGCATCATCTATCAGATATCTGAATCCGATAGTTATAATGAGAAGACTCATCACCAAAACCGTTCCAAAATGCACCTCTATCGGAAGTAGGGTATTCGCAAAGACTGCACCTATGATACCGCCCGAAAATCCACCCAAACTCCACAAGCCATGAAACGACGACATAATGTTGCGACCATACATCTTCTCTACCAGACATGCCTGCGTATTGGTGGCGATGTTCATCAGATTCGCCATCATTCCGAAAGCAATAAGACTCAAAATCAGATGAAAAACCGTAGTACTGCTACCGATGCAGAAAAGAACCAGGGCATAGAGTACCTCAGAGAGAACCAGCATCTTCTTGCTTCCGAATTTACTGACCAAAACACCCGAAAAAGCCATCATCAGGAGTTGACCGATAGGAATGGCAAAGAGCACCGTTCCCAACTGGCCGTTGCTCAGATGCAACATCTGTTTTACATCCGGAATGCGGCTTGCCCAACTGGCAAACACCACTCCCGGTACAAAATAATAAGCCGCAACTGCCACTCGCTTGCGGGCTAAATCTCCCAAGTGATTCAACCTTACAGTCATCCCTATTAATACCTTTATTTATATATACCTATTTTATTTGCGGCTGCAAAATTACAAAAAAAAGCAGAATTATACCTATTTTTGAACAAAAAATATAGCTTTATTCAAGAAAATAGCCGTAACTTTGCACTTAGAAAAAGATTCAAAACAAACTAACAATGAAGAAACAAACAATGATTACCCTGGCAGTCGCCCTTACATTGACAATGCCAACATTGCCATCCTTCGCCCAGAAGGCGATGAGCAAGAAAGAAATCGCCGAAAAAGAAAAGGCTTTCAAGAACCTCCAGCATCCATGGAAAGGAAAGAAAGTTGCTTACTTTGGCGATTCTATCACCGATCCGAACATCAAGGCATCGAAGGTAAAATACTGGGGATTTCTGCAGGATTGGCTCGGCATCACCCCTTATGTTTATGGTGTGAGCGGCAGACAATGGAATGATATTCCCCGCCAGGCGGACAAACTCAAGAAAGAACATGGTGATAATTTCGATGCAATCATCATTTTTATGGGTACCAACGATTACAATAATGGTGTGCCTATCGGAGACTGGTACACTGAGACATTCGACAGCGTGAGAGTTGCCCGCCACAAACCAAGTGAAATGGTACAGCGTCGTCACCGCCACTTTGCCATGGACAAGAATACGCTCAAAGGGCGTATCAACATTGCCATGTCAAAACTGAAGCAGATGTACCCTACCAAACAGATTGTCGTGATGACTCCTGTACACCGTGCGCTCTTTGCCAGCAGCGACAAGAATATCCAGCCTGATGAAATGTACGAAAATGCACGTGGTCTCTTCTTCGATGAATATGTGAAGGCGATTAAGGAAGTAGGCAATGTCTGGGCAGTACCAGTCATCGATCTCAACTCCCTTTCTGGTCTCTTCCCTATTTACGACGCTGGTGCCCAGATGTTCAACAAAATGGATACAGATCGTCTTCATCCTAATGATGCCGGTCATGCTCGTATGGCAAAGACCATCATGCAACAGCTCTCTGCATTGCCTTGCGACTTCTAAAAGGCTCTATCTTTATGCCTTCACTTGGCAATAAAATAAAAAAAAACCTCAAGTCCGCGACCTATGGGGTAACGGATTTGAGGATAAAATCATTGAAAATTTGAAAAGCGAAACGATAAAAGCCCTTCACCCTTCACCCGTCAAGCATAAGTACCTGATATATAGATAGTTATAGACACAATAACATAAAAGCACCCTTCACCACCCTTCACCTCCCTTCATCTGAAGGGTAAAATCACATTCCTGTTTTAGAAAAAAATCCGTTATAAAGATTTTTCCAAATACCTATCACCTGTATTTTTATATAAAACCACTACTAACATTTTCTATAAAAAGGAAATAAGAGAACAGAACATCAAGCAGATATTCATGTCTCACCAAGTTTGTAAAGTGCTTAAGGAAGGGCACTTTTGTGCTGAGGTAAGGGCACTTTTATGCTCAGGTAAGAGCACTTTTGTGCCCCCAAGAAACGCAAAGGTGCGCAAATAAGACACTACCCATAAAGCCGAAACACAGATTTCTATCTTTCGGAGATACGAGTCGCAAACAAGTCTTCAGTACTTAGGGAATAAGCAATTTTCGTCGCTTTTCAAGCAAAATTCCATTAAATCCTACAGGTTGCAAATGAATGGAAAATCACTTTTTCTCTCTTACTTTATTGCCTCCGCCTCGCAAAACAACAAGGCGGAGGCAACTCGGAAAATTTAGGAGAAATCTGCATATAGAATTACATCAAGTCACACTTCTCCTCGGTGTTCTTCTTGACCTTCTCGCCATCTTTCAGGATGCGAGCCTTATAGCCAAACTTCTCAAAACCTTTCTGGAGTTTCTCGGGGGTTGTCTTGTCGGCATTATACCGTACTGTGACTGTCTGGTTTGGCACAGAGGTCTCTATGCTCTTGATACCCTTCTCGAAGCGAAGGTTGCTCTTGATCTTGTTCTCACAAGCCTCACAGTGCATCTGTGGAGTTGTGGTGAACACTACGGTCTTGATGTCCTTGGCAAAGGTTACCATTGCCACCATCATCATTGTGAACATTACTAAAATCTTCTTCATAACTTTTCTATTTGCTTAAATAATTCAACATTAAATATTTCCACTTAAAAGTGTACTCTCACTCCTGCGTAGAACATCCTGCCCTCTACAGGTCCCCAAATCAAGGTTGGCTCGAAATCGCTTCCCCATGGGTTGCTGGCACCATAGATAGGAGCCTTCTGCTTAAAACCAGTCAGGTTCTCGCCTCCCACATAGATGCTCCAATGACGGAACCATCTCGTAATCTGCGCACTCACTTGCTCGAAGCTATGGAAACGAGGAGACCATGACTGGCTTCCATCTGCCAACTGGTAAGGCTCTGGATTCCTGCCTCCACCATTCAACTGCACGGTGGCATCAAATTGCCAAAGTCCAAGTGGGGTCTTATAGGAAGCCGTGAAAAGCGCCTTATATTTACTGGTCAATGGCTTCTCTTTCAAGGTTTTACCATAATCGTATGTACACTTCACATCGTTCAGACGATAAGCCGCTGTTATCTCTAAGCCTTTCAGCAATGGATAAGAGGCATCTATCTGGAAGGTGTGCGAATAAGACTTACCTATCAAATTATAGATGGAGATAAACCCCTTGTTGGCATCATAATCCACTACCGCTTGATTCCTGAAGTCGGTATAGTAATACTCGGCGTTCAGTTTCAACGTCTTACCAAACATAGGGATATAGAAAGCCGTGCTCAGTCCATAGTTCCAAGCCTCCTCTTGCTGGAGGTCTTCGCCGATATTGAGGTTTCTGCCACTCGCCAAAAGGTAATTGTACTCAGCCAAACCAAATACCGTGCGATAGCCCTTGCCTGCCGACAAGCGAATGCTGATGGCATCGATAGGCGAATACTTCACGTGGAAACGAGGGGTGAAGAAGTTGCCATAAAGCGAACTATGGTCGAAACGGACACCTGCCATCGCCGTCAACTTCGTGCCTAACGTATAGGTGTATTGGGCGTATGCTCCAGGAGTCGTCTCCTTCTCGTTCATTCTCTGCATCTCCGACAAAAGGTAAGGAGAGTCTTCTAACCCTACTGTCGGTCTTGGAGAAACATTCACATTGGAACGCTGTCCCAGGTAATCATGGTTGACGCTCAAACCTACCGACAAATTGTGCTGATGAGTAAAATTGGTCTCAAAAATCAGTGAGCCATAGAGATTCTTCTCATTGAGGTCGTAGAACCTGTTGCCATACTGGGCATCGAGCTGGTGCATCGAAGCTGAGGACATGAAGGCAATATTGGTGCCATGCTCATGATTGAGGATGAAGGCATGTTTCATATAACCCTCATAACGGTTGGTATGGAGCTTGATTCGATAAATATCATCACTATGAACATGTTCCTCATCCTGCCCACTGGTACGAATCTCCTTCAAAGCCCCAAGTCCACCATGGAAGATGTAGTGCTTGCCTTTATACAGCCAACGATTCTGTACATTATACTGTTCTCTGCCTGGCATATCATAGAAACCATCGCCATTGTCATCATGGTTTTTGAGGATATTCTCATGATGCAACAATATCTCCGTTGCCCACTTATCCGATAGATGAACGTTAGCATCGGCGTTTGCTTCGATTCGGCTCTTGGTATCACCAAAGAGGTTTACCTCCACCTGTTGCTCATCCTCTGGCTTCAAGTAATCCACATTGATTTGACCTGTAATCGACTCATAGCCATTCTTCACCGAAGCACTACCCTTGGATACCTGAATGCCTTTCATCCAAGGTCCCGGCACATAGCCCAGGGCGTATGGGATGGCTGCACCACGGAAATTCGGCAGATTCTCGGTGAGCATCTGTACGTAAGTGCCCGAAAGACCGAGGAGCTTGATTTGTCTTGCGCCCGTCGTGGCATCATTATAAGCCACATCCACCGATGGGTTGGTCGTGAAACTCTCGCCTAAGTTGCAACAAGCCGCCTTGAAGAGTTCATCCTTATTCACAGCAATGCCATTCACGGCACCAGCCAATCGAGAAGTGCCCGACTTACGAGCCACCACCTTCACATCCTGCAAGGTCTCTTCCTTGAAGATGGAATCCTGAGAGGAGGAATCTACAGAGTCATTTCTTACAGAATTATGATATGATAACAGGGACGCAACCTCTGTCTTATTATTTTTTGCATAAGTCTCAGCACCAATAACCAGCAAGGCACTGAGCAATAGATATTTTGAATACATAAATATATTTACTTTTATCCGAATCAAAATCTTAATTTCGGATGTTTTTTTCCTTTTTATATATGTATGCAAACCTAAGATTTTACTGATAGGGATAGGCATACGACAATCTTGGTTGCAAAAGTACAATAAATCTTTTGCAACCTATTTGCAAATAGGGAAAAAATCAAATAATCAGAGTGTTAAGGAGGACAAGATAAGCCCTTGGAGGCGAATGTGGAACGTTCTGATTCCAATATCTTGCCTTCTGAATGCTACAGATAACAGGACGAGGCAATGTCTTCCAAAGAGCTGGCACGATGCCAGCAAACACTGGTGCTGTATCGAAATCCATATGTTGGACAGAGACCGTAGGCGATAGCTTCACCTGCCTTACGTTCATGCAATGCTTTTTCACCTGTGCGCCCAGCTTACCTTGGCAACAGTCATGCCCCACGCAACAGTCAGCCATCATACCCACCATCACCTTGTCAGAACGAAGGCAGTGCATGACTGTAGTGCCCACGCTCAGGTAAACCACCATGAACGAGAGCATCAAAGCTATCAATATGTTGAGCGAACGTTTCATACCTATTTTTTTTGCACTCCTTCCTTTTATCTGGTTGCAAAATTAAGTATTTTCCTCAGAATAAGAACCTAATAGCCACATAAATTAATGACCTTTAACGGCTCTTGTTTAAAAAATTCAAAAAACACCGCCTCAAATAGCTCCCCTTTTCTTTAGTTCTACTTTTTCTCTAACCGTTTTTTTCATCCACTTTGTGAGTGCCACTTGACTAAAACAAGTAAGTTAAATATGGAAAGAAATAATAAAAAAAACAGGGAGATCGCAAAGATAATCGTATTTTTGCAATCTCCTGATACGATTACCAGCAATATGGTATCCCTCGTTTCTCGCACTCTTTACGCAGAGCAGCGAGGAAGTAACTGCGCTCGCTGCCCCAACCACGAACCTTGCGCTCGTGATCTACAGTCTGCTTTAGTTGTTCATCGCTATATGCGGCAAAGCGGACTGCATACTCTGAAATTCTTAACTCGGCATTAGCTGCCATCACATTCTCATTGTTCTTTAAATCTGAATTTGGATTCATAAAGATAATTATTTTAAGTTGTTAAACACTTACACATTCTTTTACCACCGTGGTTATCTCTATGCGAAACTCGGTTGGTGTGCCACAACTGGGCAACTCTTAATGCTTATTTCGATTGCAAAAGTACATCTTTATTCTGAAACCACCAAATTTTTCTCAAGTTTTTTTCTAATGTCTTCCTCCTTCTTCAAAGAAGAAGATTTTTCGAGGTTTACCAGATAGCAAGGAAATCCACCACTTAATCGGGAGAGATAAACTGGAATGGTTAAACTTTCCTATATTTACATTATAATAGTATTATTATAACAATATTATAATTATCTTTGTACCATGATTATCAGAAAGATATAAGACTATTCAAAGACAATAAAGAAGATTATATACAATGATAGAGAATCCGTTTATTCTGCGAGGATACATATCCGACGCTTACTTCTGTGATAGAGAAAAGGAAACCATCGACTTGATAAGAGAAATCAAGAATGGCAATAATATCACCCTGATTGCGCCTAGAAGAATCGGCAAGACAGGGTTGGTTCAACACGTCTATGCCCAAGAAGAAATCAAGGATAAATACTATACATTCCTGGTTGATATTTATGCCACGAAGACCCTAACCGACTTCATTCAGGAACTAGGCAGAAGTATTCTGCAAAGTCTGAAACCCAAAGGCACCAAAGTAGTGGAACATTTTCTGAACTGTCTCCACTCACTCCGTTCATCCATCAGCTTCGATATGAATGGCGTGCCTTCGTGGGGAGTGGATTTGGGAGAAATCACCAGTCCAACCACAACGCTCGATGAAATTTTCCATTATCTAGAGAGTGCTGATAAGCCTTGCATTGTGGCTATTGATGAATTCCAAACCATCAGGAGCTATAGAGAAGCGAATGTAGAAGCGATACTACGCACCTACATCCAGCACTGTCACAATGCCAGTTTCATCTTTGCCGGATCTCAACGCAACATGATGTCGGAGATGTTTTTGAGTCATGCCCGTCCTTTCTATCAGAGCACCTCCATTAAAACTCTGAAAGCTATTGATAGAGAGGTATATGCCGACTTCGCTACTCGCCTTTTTGAGGAAAGACAGAAGCGTATCATACGAGAAAACATTTATCAGATATACGACCGTTTTGACGGCATCACCTGGTATCTTCAGAGAATGCTCAATAAGATTTTCTCACTTACGGAAATAGCTGATGGCAAGATGACGGAAAAGGCTGATGGCAAGATAATGGAACTGGCGCTCAACTCGATTATAGATGAGAGTGCTTTTGCATACGAAGCCCTTCTCTTTCAATTGCCAGCTAAGCAAAAGGAACTTCTCTTTGCCATCTGCAACGCTGGCAAGGCTCAAAATATCATGTCGTCGGCATTCATCAAGAAACACAATCTTCCTTCCGCCAGTTTTGTACAAGGTGGCATCAAAGGATTATTGGAGAAAGATTTTGTTACAGAAACAGATGGAACCTACGAATTGTACGATAAGTTCTTTGGTGAATGGCTGAAAAAGGAATTATAAGAATATAAACAAAAAAAATATGATACAACAAGTTGAATTTTCATTGCGTCCTTTTCCTCGTGGCTTTCATCTCATCACGAGCGAAGTACTCCGTCAATTACCAGCATTGCCAAAGACAGGAATACTAAATCTTTTCGTCAGACACACAAGTTGTGGATTGTCACTTAACGAGAATTTCGATCCAGATGTGCGATACGACCTGAAGGGAATCTTTGAGAGATTAGTGCCAGATGGAGATCCGAGATACCTGCACCAAGATGAAGGTCCAACGGACATGTCAGCCCACGCCAAATCAAGTATGGTAGGAGTTTCACTGACGATTCCTATCACAAACGGCAGACTGAACCTCGGAACCTGGCAGGGGATATACCTATGCGAGTTTAGAGAAGGCGGCGGCAGCAGACATCTCATCGCCACAATCATGGGGGAATAAAAAAGACAAATGATAAACCATTTTATAGAAAGTAGAAACAAGAAACCCAGTAAATCAATGATTTACTGGGTTTATCTTGGGTGGAAGGTGGGACTCGAACCCACGACATTCAGAACCACAATCTGACGCTCTAACCAACTGAACTACGTCCACCATGTTAGCTTGCTTAATTGTTATTTCTTTTAAGCGAGTGCAAAGGTACTACTATTTTTTGATTCCACCAAATTTTTAGCGAACTTTTTTCGAAAAAACTTCATTTTTTCTCAAATTAAGCAGTTTTTTAGCCTATTTTGTCGAATTTCGCTCTATTTTCACCTTCTTTTCCTCTTTTCTATTTTTTGCTTTACTAATTCTTAGTCATCCATTCCCTTTTACTTTTTTCTCATTTCTCACTTCTCATTTCTAATTTCTCATTAGTCATGAATAAAAACTATGAAAAAGCGTACAAAGAGAGGGTGTGTCACGAATTCATGACACACCCTCTTCATAAAATGCTTTTAAATTTCTCGCAGTAATGTAGAAAAATTACTTAGCTGGAGTTGCAGGAACTACAGGGGCAGCCTTCTGAGCATCAGCAGCAGGGGCAGCCTTCTGGGCATCAGCACCCTTAGCAGGAGCTGCAGTCTGAGCACCAGCAGCATTGTTAGCACCTGGCATAGCAGGGAGAGCAGTCTGCTCTGTTGTAGCAGAATTTTCCATTACACTACTTTCACCAACAGCTGTTGGAGCTACATAAGCACAAGCTACGCTGATGATAACCATAGCAGCAGCAAGACCCCAAGTTAATTTCTCTACTACATCAGTGGTCTTACGAACACCCATGATAGCGTTTGAAGAAGAGAAGTTGGATGCGAGACCACCTCCCTTTGACTCCTGGATAAGCACGATGAAAATCATCAGCAATGCTACCAGAACGATTAATACTACAAATAATGTGTACATTTTTAAAACTAGTTTTATTTATTATTTTTGATCAATTTTTCCAAGAATCGCATCTGGTCAGCATAATGCATGCTTTTGCCTGGATGCTTTTCATGCAAACGGCGTATAATGTCGAGTGCACGTTGGTATTTTCCCTGTTTAATATAGATGCGAGCCAAAGTCTCAGTAAAGACTCCACTATTTTCAGCCTGTTCCTCCTTGTTGTTGTCATCCAACTCAGGTTTGTACTCAGGCTGATAATCAGCAGAAACATCAATCTTAGGAAGTTTAAATCCTCCATCCTCCATAAAATCATCAATAAGCGAGATGGTACGAGAGGAGTTCTCTTCCTCAGTCTCCCCTTCTGTTTCCAGAAGATAAGCCACATAATCGACGGCTGCATCAGCAGGAGTTGGTTTTCTTTTTTCCTTTTTCTTTTCCTCGTCTTCCTTATCAGCAGGTATAGACTCCAAAAAATTGTCTATCAAATCTGAAGTTCTATCAGCCGTATTATCTTTCTTTCCAGCCGCAGCATGCGACTCTTTCTTGAGCTGATAATGAGCAGCCTCCACCATCTGGAATATCACCTTTCTGTCAGTAATATAGATAGCTGCCCGGCGAAGTTCTTCATCAAAACTGGCATCATGGAGCAAATACAAGTTCTGCAACATCAGCAATCGAGCCGTCTGATAGTACGGATAGAGTGCTAACAGCTCACGGAGATCATAAAGAGTCTCTTTATTCATCTCCTCCGGATGTTGTATCAATCTTGTTAATTCCACGAATCTCTAATAATATTAACAGTTATAATTTTTAAAATCTTTTTTCTAACGAATTCAACTTTTCAGAAGAAATTCTTCTTTCAGACAAAATGCCTCTATTCTGCCCACATACATCTCTTATGAGAAATAATATCTCCCCTGAGAATTATAACTCCAGAGAGAATGCATATTTCTTGAGAGAATGCCTAATTACCAGTTTGCAACAGTAGCGTTGAAAATCTGCTCCACAAGATCCTTCACCATCTGATTGACCAGTTCTTCCTGAACCGAAGCCAGGCTCTGGGTAGTCTCATAACTCTTTGAAGAAGTAAACTGGCGTTCAAAATCTTCATTGTGGTTCACATTATTGGTGAATCTCACATTTACAGTAATAGACAATTCGGTCTGTGCAGAATAGCCTTCGCTCGAAACACTCTTGTTGCGCTGGCTATACTGTGTAATCTCTCCCTCTATCTTCAGGTCTCCATTTCTCTTGACCTGTTGCAAGCGGGTATGATTAGCAAATTCATCCTTCAAGGCATTGTTGAACATCGGTCCCATCGGTCCCCACACATAGGTACTTCTAATAGGGAATTCAGCTATCTGAATGGTCTTGGTCTTGGTATAGTCGATGCTTGCGCCATTGAACTTATAGCTCACGGAGCATGCAGCAAGAATGCCAATAGTAAGGATGACACCTATTATATATATATGTTTGCGAAAACGCTTCATATTCCAATTGTCTTACTTATTTTTGTCTTTTTCTTCTTCCTCATCGCCATTGAGTCCATATTGCTTGAGTCGGCGATAGAGCGTACGGTCGGAAATACCAAGTTCCTGCGCAGCCTTTTTGCGATTTCCGTTATTTCGTTCCAAAGCCTTTTCGAGCATCTGGCGCCCCAAATCATTCAGATTCAGCGTTTCCGGTTCATTGATTTCCTCAACGATGGCATCTTCTGTCGCATGATGCGGAATGACCGGACGGATACTTGGTGTCTTATCCATTCTCGCAGGGAAGTCGCTTACAGACTCTACTGGAGTAATAGCATTAGGACTTGCAAATCCACTGGCACCATTGAGCTGGCGGGCTTCATCCAACTGCTTGCGCAGAGAACTGACATCACGACGGAGGTCACTCACATTGCCTCTCAACTCATAGAGAATCTTATAGAGAAGTTCACGCTCGCTCTCGTAGCTATGAGCACCGCCCGTCTGGGAAGGAATCGTAGCCAACTGGGTTGACTCTTCATCCATCGGAATATAATGCAAGAGCATCTCAGCACTGATTTCCCGTTCCTGACTGAGCACAGACATCTGTTCCGTGATATTCTTAAGTTGTCTTACATTTCCCGGCCACTTATATTTGAGCATGATGCCCTTTGCATCCTCGCTGAGCGAAATCTTAGGCAACCTGTACTTTTCAGCCATTTGCATCGCAAAAAGTCTGAAGAGCAGAAGGATATCATTACCTCTTTCACGAAGCGGCGGCATCTGGATTGGAATGGTATTCAGACGATAATAGAGATCTTCGCGGAAGCGACCTTCACTGATGGCTTTGCGCATGTTGACATTCGTAGCTGCCACTATTCTCACATCAGTCTTTCTCACTTCCTGTCCACCTACGCGGATATATTCACCGGTTTCCAGCACACGGAGCAATCTGGCTTGTGTCTGGATAGGCAGTTCGCCCACCTCATCGAGGAAAATGGTTCCCTTATTGGCGATACCGAAATATCCTTCACTTTCTCCGATAGCTCCCGTAAAGGAACCTTTCTCATGACCGAAGAGTTCGCTATCGATAGTACCTTCAGGAATACTACCACAGTTGATAGCAAAATACTTTTCACGGCGGCGTGGTGAATGATCGTGGATAACACGCGGAATGATTTCCTTACCCACACCCGATTCACCGATGATAAGCACAGAAAGATCTGTCGGTGCCACCTGCAAGGCGACATCGAGCGCACGGTTCAATCCATCGCTATTCCCCACGATGTTATACCGTTGTTTTACTTTCTGAAGTTCACTTGTGTCCATTTAGCTGACAAAATTACGCATTTTTTTTTAATAATCTGCAAAAATGGCATAAAATAGTCATTTTTTTAACTTTTCACCTCAGGCTTTGGGTTAAAAGGAGCATTAGAATGCTTCTTTGGGATAGAAAAACGCACTTTCTCGCTCTCATCACGTTTTTCGCGATAAAGCTTTGGAAGCGGATTTTCACGAGCCTCATCATACTCATTGCGATGGTGATAAGCATCCACAGCCAAATAGACTGCATGGCGGAAAGAAGTCTCATCAGCCTCTCCTACTCCTGCGATACAGAACTCCGGTGTAACATCTGCTGCAGTACGGATGATTGGCATGCCGGCAGTGAAGACTACACCGTCTTCCGTATATAGTGAATGGAAAGGAGTTGTTGCCTGGTCATGATACATAGCCATCACGCCGTCGAAGTCTCTGAAATAGCCTTTTCCGAAGAATTCATCTGTAGCATACGGACCAAACGCCTGTACGCCTTTCTCTGCCAATGCATCAATAGCAGGGATAATGATTTCGCGCTCTTCTGTACCGCAACTGCTATCCTCATTGGTCTTTGGATTCAAAGCAAGTACAGCGATACGTGGATTGCTGATATAGAATTCACGCTTGAGAGTCTGCTGCATCAGGGTTACTTTTTCTACGATCGCCTCCAGACTGATAGCTGCAGGTACATCTTTCAGAGGTGTCTTTTCTGTGACCGATGCGATACGGAGATCACCGCCAATCAGCATAGACAATCCCTTCTTGCCTTCACCAAGACAGGTCTCAATATAATTTCTATGACCAGGGAAAGGATAATTATCCATCTGCGCATTGGCATTGTTGATAGGTCCGGTAACCAGCACGTCGTAAAGACCGGCACGATAATCAGTCATGGCACGATCGAGCGCCTTTACTGCAGCCAGTCCTGAGTCAGCCGTAGGCATACCCATATCCACTTTCACCTCGTCATCTACAGCAGCCAGAAGATTGATTCTTCCATCCTGTACATCCTCAGCCTGCTGAATGATAGAGAACTGACCTGGCAAGTTCATGGCCTTGCGATAATAGGCTGCCACTTTTGGCGAGCCATATATAATAGGTGTACAGAGTTCCAACATTTCAGGCTCTGCAAAGGTTTTAAAAATGAGTTCATATCCGATACCATTGGTATCTCCGTGGGTGATAGCCACCCTTACTTTCTGATTGTCCATATATTATATTTTGATGTATTTATTTGAATCTTATGATATTTATCTGAAACTTGCGATGGTGATAAGCTGAAACTTGCGATATTTTCAACTTCAGCTTACGAAGTTTTCATCTGCTGTTTACGAAATTTTTACCTGATAGTTGTCAGCACAGCTTCCAACTGCTTGACTAAATTTCTTTTCTTCATTTCGGGCGCATAGACGAAACCAATGATGACTAATGCATTATATTTTCCAAGGACGTTCCGCCCTTGTGTGAAGTCGGCATCAGACATCAGCTTCATCACATAGGGTCCACCCATGGCATCCCCCTTCATTTCCCAGCATCCATTTAAATATTCCCTGATATAGGCAAGTTGCATGTACATGCCATCCTCCTCACCCGGCACGTTGACACGTAGTACGCTGTCAACTTTCGGTTTGAGAGCAGATGGAAGATAGGGATTCTCTCGCCAAAAATCTCTCAACTTAAATATGAGGAGGCTCTGCATACCCGAGTTTGCATTATTTGACAGCCACAGGAAATCCTTACCACGCTTACTTGACTGCATGTCAGCAGGAATCTTCATGTCGATGCCGAAGAGCCGCTTTACCTCTTTCTGCTTCTCTACATTCTGCCGGATGACAGACGCCAGATGCTTCAGTTCCAATTCGTCCAGTATCTGGCGGAGTCTCATTCCATCCAGGCGGCTTTTCAACTGTTCTACGGTCTGCGCCTTGATACGGATGATGACTTGCGGAGCAGCATTGACATCTTGGCTGATTTTCACTTCAAAGTCACGATTTCTCTTATCCACATCCACGACGACCCGATTTCTTACCGTCTGATACAGGCTTGTCAGTTTTCCTTTTCTCACCTGTATGATATTAAACATGGGTTCCGGCTGAGGCATATCTGGCACACTCTCCTGCAAGATAGCAGTTACGATGCGATTCGTATCTCCTTCAAGCACCACCTCATAGGGCTGACCGATACTTTCAGGAAGCCGACTGCTCTTTCCGTCTTTGCAACAAGCCAGCACGAATACAAAGCAGATTGCAAGAAATAATCTCAGATATTTCCAATTCATCATTATTTTATCATCGTTTTGTCGCTTATCTTCAAAAGAAAGGTCTTCAGCTCAGGAGAAATTCATTCACAGAGTAAAGTCTTTGAAGAACTATTTGATCAAAAGGACAACTCCTGTCGAGAAGAAAAACTCCTATCAAGAATACTCTCGGCAAGAGCCCCCTACCGCGAGAAAAGACTTTCTATCGAAGAAGAAACGGGATTATCGCGAAGAGCGTTCTTCGTCCTCGTGCTCTCTGATTTCTCCGATTTTCTTGGATGTACTGAGCAAGCCACAAGCTGCATAGATATCCTGTCCGCGACTGGCACGGATGGTGGTGAAGACACCGTGAGAAGTGAGATAATCACGGAATTGTTCCATTTTCTCATCATTGACGCCCTGCAACGGGATGTCCGGAATCTGATGGAAACGAATCAGATTGAAACGGCAGTCGAGGCCCTTCACCAACTTGATGATTGCCTTGGCGTGCTGCATACTGTCGTTCACTCCCTTGAACACGATATATTCGAAAGACAGGCGACGCTGATGAGAGAAATCATAATTGCGGAGCAGCTCCACAACCTGTTCTATACCCATACCCTTCTCGGCAGGCATCAGTTCTGCTCGCTCAGAAGGTATCGGATCGTGCATCGAGATAGCCACATGGCACTCGCTCTCTTCGAGGAATCGCTTCAACTTGTTTTTGACGCCCACCGAACTTACTGTGATACGTTTCGGACTCCATGCCCAACCATAGTCAGCGGTCAGTATTTCCGTGGCACGCAACACATTATCCAGATTGTCCATCGGCTCGCCCTGTCCCATAAACACGATATTGGTGAGTTTGTCCACCTCTGGCAGGGAGTAGATCTGGTTGAGGATATCGCCAGCAGGCAAACTTCCTTCAAACCCCTGCTTACCAGTCTGACAGAAGAGGCAGTTCATCTTGCATCCCACCTGTGATGAGACACAGAGCGTGGCACGGTCTTTGTCGGGGATATAGACCGTCTCTACAAACTTTCCGCTGCGCGTAGGGAACAGATATTTGATGGTACCATCTACGGAATGCTGTGCATCGGTATATCCGGCACATCCTATCTCATATTCTGCGGCCAGCTTGGCACGGTTAGCTTTCGAGATATTAGTCATCTCATCGATGCTCTTCACATGCTGTTCATAGAGCCATTTAGCCATCTGCCCACCCGTGAAGGCAGGCATACCCAAGTCCTTAGCCACTTGCTTCAATTCAGCAAGGGTAAGCCCCAAAAGATATTTTTTTTCATCATTCATAGTGCAAAGATAGTATTTTTTGGCGAAAAATTGTTATCTTTGCCACATATTTTAATATAATAAGCTAAAATATAGATAAAAAATACCGTTTTGACCTCCGGAAAGGGAGCCGAAACGCAAAAACATAACACAAAAAATGAGAGAAAAAATAGACCTTTTCTTACCTTGTGAAGACATTGAAGTAGCCCAAAGCGCACTTCTGGAACTTCATGACAACAAGACGGTTCAGCATATCAATCTCCTGGTGAGCGCTGATTTTGCAGCCCATCACCAAGTGCCTGATGGATGCACCTTCGTAGTCATTGACCGATTGGAAAGCAGCAACACGGTAGAAAGCATTGCTGAAAACACCGATGCCGACTATGTGATGATCTGCACCAAGACGACTCCGATCAGATGGGGACTCTATGCCCTGGAACGATTCCTACGCACGGCAGACGACACGGGTGCCGTCATGGTTTACTCCGACTTTTATTCCTTAATCAAAGAAGATAATGAGGCTGCAAAAGTTGGAGGAAAAGAAGAAAAAGATGGAGCAGAAACTCTTGAAGCAAAAGCGGATGGAGCAGAAACTCATAAACTGAAAGCTGAACAAGAAGCGAAAACTGGCAAGCTGATCAAGCATCCGGTTATTGATTACCAGTCTGGTAGCCTTCGCGACGACTTCGATTTTGGAAGCCTCTGGTTCATCAAGGCGCAAGCCCTCCGCGACTTCATCGCCCAGCAGGACAGAGCTGACTATCAATATGCGGGTCTCTACGACCTCCGTCTCTACCTGAGCCGCGTGGGAGAGATTTTCCATCTCAATGAATTCCTCTATACAGAAGATGAACTCGACAACCGAAAGAGCGGCGAGAAGCAATTCGACTATGTGAACCCTCGCAACAGAGAGGTGCAGATAGAGATGGAAAAGGCTTGCACGCAGCACCTCAACAAGGTGGGAGCCCTCATCGATACCAGCTTTTATCGCCAGCCGGATTTCGGCGAACAGGAATTCTTCTACGAGGCTTCTGTGATCATCCCGGTTTTCAACAGAGAGAAGACCATCGCGGATGCCGTGAAGAGTGCGCTGAGCCAGAAAGCCAATTTCAAGTTCAACGTCATCGTGGTCAACAATCATTCTACCGACCGCACTGGCGAGATTCTTGATGAAATCGCTCGCGAGATGGAAGCCAGAAACGACAAACAGGCGGGGCGGCTCGTACAGATTGTGCCAGAGAGAAACGATCTCGGCATCGGCGGCTGCTGGAATGTAGCCATCAATAGCGAGTACTGCGGCAAGTTTGCAGTCCAGTTGGACAGCGACGACCTCTATTCGTCTCCGAAGACTCTCCAGAAAATCGTAGATGCCTTTCACAACCAGAAGGCAGCGATGATGATCGGCTCGTACCGCATGTGCGACTTCGACCTCAACACCCTGCCTCCAGGACTGATAGACCATAAGGAATGGACCGAGGAAAACGGTTGCAACAACGCACTGCGCATCAATGGATTGGGTGCTCCGAGAGCATTCTTCACACCGCTCGTCAGACAGATACAGTTCCCTAACACGTCTTATGGCGAAGACTACGCCTTAGGACTTGCCTTCTCTCGCCGATACAGAATCGGAAGAATCTATGATGAACTGTACCTCTGCCGCCGCTGGGGAGGCAACAGTGATGCCGCTCTGAGTATCGAAAAGGTGAATGCCAACAATCTCTATAAAGACCGTCTGCGCACGATGGAACTGAAGGCACGCCAGCAGATGCTGCAGGGCAAGGCCGACATTATGGAAGACAGCAGTATCTCACGCTTCTTCAACCGCCAGTTGGAGAGATGGGAGGATGCCCGCCATCGCTACCGCGACCTGAAGCACGTGGAGAGCCAGACTCTCTCCGACCTTCTCAAACTGCAATGGAACCCTGCCCGCATCGTGAGCACAGGTGCCAAGATAGACAAGAAGACCCTCGATGAGCGCCCATGCTTCCTCTGCGAGAAGAACCGTCCGAAGGTACAGATGTCCAAGCAGATAGACGAACGTTTCTACCTGCTGGTCAATCCGTTCCCTATCCTTCCGGTACATTTCACGATTCCGGCACGCAAGCATCAGCCGCAGGCCATCTTCAAGAACTATGGCGAGATGCACCGATTCCTGAGTCTGCACAGCGAACTGATGGTATTCTACAACGGTCCGAAGTGCGGTGCCTCGGCTCCAGACCATCTGCATTTCCAGGCAGGAACCAGCGGCATACTTCCCCTGCAGAACAACTGGCAGCGCCTCTCACGCAACCTGACAGATATCATCTGCCTGAACGACGAGGAGAAGATAGCAGCCATCCGCGACTATACCGTTCCTGCCTTCGTGATCATCTCCAAGAGCGAGGAATGCGACGAGATGCTCTTCAAGCGCCTCTACAGTGCGATGCCTCAGCGCGGCGACGAGACTGAGCCGATGATGAACATCGTGGCCTGGCGCAAGGGTGATGAATATATCAGTATCGTGATTCCAAGAGAGAAGCACCGCCCGGAAGCCTACTTTGCCGAGGGCGATGCCCAGATCATGGTTTCTCCAGGAGCCCTCGATATGTCGGGACTCATCATCACGCCACGCGAAGAGGATTTTCGCAAGCTCACCGAGGAGAAGGCTGAGGCTATCCTGAAGGAATGCGGCATTTCCGGCGAGAAGATGGAATGCATCATCCATAAGCTGAAGGCTGCCAAGGAGGCTGAGGAAAGCACCGTCACTACTTCCACATTATATAATAACGGCAAGCAGCCGAATGTCTCTGTGGGCATCGTGAGCGGTCAGAAGATTCACTTCTCGCTCAACAAGCCTTACCTTGCCAAGGGCGAAGTGGTTACGGGCGAACAGGAAGTGGAATTCTCCGAGGGAGGTGTGCTCTGGAACGGCAATCAGTACAGTTCGCTTACCTTCCATCCGCAGAGCTGCGATGCCTCCTTCTCACTGAGCGATGTCACTATCGGCGTCAACTTCCACTGGGAACGCAAGGAAACACAGACCTTCTTAGGTACGCTCCATTTCGTGGTAGAATCAGACAAGATCTGCGCCATCAACGAGCTTCCTGTGGAGAAGTATCTGGAGAGCGTGATATCCAGCGAGATGAGTGCCACCTCCAGTCTTGAACTCCTCAAGGCGCATGCCGTGATCTCCCGTTCATGGCTCCTGGCACAGATGAAAAAGCGAAGAGACGTGGCTAAGAGCGGAAACAATTTCTTCTCTTTTGTCAAGAAAGACGACATGCTCATCCGCTGGTACGACCGCGAAGACCACACCATCTTTGATGTCTGCGCCGACGACCACTGCCAGCGCTACCAGGGCATCACCAAGGAGACTTCTCCGCATGTGGCAGAAGCTATCCGCCAGACCAAGGGACAGATTCTGATGGATGGCGAGGAAATCTGCGATGCCCGGTTCTCTAAGTGCTGCGGCGGTATCACCGAGGAATTCCAATATTGCTGGGAGAACACGCCTAAGAGCTATCTCTCTGCTGTGAGGGATATTGCTTTGGGAATCAAGCCGGAAGGACTGAAGAGTTCTATGAATGCCGAGTGCTTGAAGGACGCAAGTGATACTGAGAACTTGAAGGGTTCAAAGGCTCTGATGGATTCTGAATACAGACTTCCGGATCTGACTCAGGAGGAAGAGGCTGACCGCTGGATCCGCTCCAACCCGCCTGCTTTCTGCAATACTACAGACAGAAAAGTGCTCTCGGAAGTATTAAACGACTATGACCAGGAGACTGCCGATTTCTACCGCTGGAAGGTGACGCTGACCCAGGAGAAACTGCAGCAGCTACTCGAAGAGAAACTGAAGATGAACTTCGGCGACATCCTCGACATGAAGGCTGTGGAACGCGGTACAAGCGGACGCATCAGCAAACTGCAGATTATCGGTACCGAAAAGACTTTCACCATCGGCAAGGAACTGGAAATACGCAGAGCCTTGAGCGACAGCCATCTCTACAGTTCGGCTTTCGTGGTAGATAAGTTTGATCTGGACGAGAACCAGGTTCCTCAGCGCTTCGAACTGATCGGAGCCGGATGGGGACACGGAGTGGGTCTCTGTCAGATAGGTGCTGCCGTGATGGGCAACGAAGGATACTCCTACGATGATATCCTGCTGAGATACTATCAGGGAGCAGAAATTAAGAAAATCTACAAGTAATGTCTCTGGGATGGAATCTTTTCTGAGAGACAAGTAATGTCTCAAGGATAGCATCTTTTCTGATAGACAAGCGATGTCTAAGAAACAGGACGATATCTAATGGACAAAAGATAAATATCTAATGGATAAAATGGTAACAAAGAAGAATAGCAGGAATCCATGGGCATGGATCCCTACCCTATATTTTGCAGAGGGACTGCCCAACGTGATCGTGACAACTCTCTCTGTAGTGATGTATATGCAGTTGGGACTCACGGATGCCGAAGTGGGTCTCTATACAGGATGGCTGGCGCTTCCCTGGGTAATCAAACCCTTGTGGAGCCCGTTCATCGACCTGCTGAAGACGAAGCGCTGGTGGGTACTTACGATGCAGGCGCTCATCGGAGCAGCACTGGCAGGCATTGCGTTCTCGCTGCCTACGGCCTTCTGGTTTCAGGCCACCATGTGCTTCTTCTTCCTCATCGCCTTCTGCAGCGCCACCCACGACATCTCTGCCGACGGCTTCTATATGATAGAGCTGGATGAGCACAACCAGACGAAGTTTGTGGGTCTGCGCAACACCTTCTACCGCCTCGCCATCATCTTTGTGAATGGTTTCTTAGTGATGCTGGCTGGTGTGCTGCAGGTGATGTTCCGCAATCAAATACGCTTCTCGTGGGCACTGATTTTCTACGGATTAGCTGGCATCTTCATCGGTCTGTGGCTCTACCATAGCCGCCTGATGCCTACGCCGAAAGAAGATGTGCAGACGGAGAGAACTGTGGGTGAAGTGACTCACGAACTGAAGAATATGTTCCGCACTTTCTTTACGAAATTCGGAGTGAGAGAGACGGTCATCGTGATGCTCTTCCTGCTGTTCTACCGCTTCCCGGAGGCTTTGCTCAATACAATGACCAAGACTTTCATCCTTCGCCCTAACTCGCAGGGTGGTCTGGGCATGTCACCGCAGGAATACGGACTTGCCAATGGTACGGTTGGTCTCATCGGTCTCCTTCTGGGTGGCATCATCGGAGGTATCTTAGTGAGCCGCGACGGTATGAAGAAGTGGCTGTGGCCAATGGTTTGCGCCATCACCCTGCCGGATGCCGTCTATATCTATCTTAGCTATTCGCTCAATTCTGATATCGTGATGGTGTCCTCCTGCCTGTTCGTAGAGCAGTTCGGTTATGGGTTAGGCTTCACGGTGCTTACGCTCTACATGCTATTCTACAGTCAGGGCAAGTTCAAAACCTCTCACTACTCCATCTGTACCGGTATTTCCTATCTCGGCCTGATGCTTCCGGGCATGGTTTCGGGTTATCTGAAAGACATCTTGGGATACCGCCATTTCTTCATCGTCGTGATGGCATGCTGCGTAATCACCTTCCTGGTTACCGTCTACCTCAAAATAGATCCTAACTTCGGAAAAAAGGAAAAGGAGGAGGAAGATGAAGGGGAAATGTTGGACGAAGAAGTGACGAATGAAGAGGACATATTGGAAAAAGAGATAACGGAAGAAGATGATATATGGGAAGAAGAGATAACGGAAGAAGAATATCTGGAAAATGAGGATTCTTCGGGAAAGCAGGATTTACAGAACGAAAACGAAAAGGGAAACCGAAAGTAAAGGGATTCCCGAAAAAAAATAAATATTTAATAGAAAAAAGAGGGTGTGTCATAAGTTCATAACACATCCTCTTTTTCGTTTCTTTGAAGATTAACTTTATCGGATAATCGTCACCTCTCCATTCTTGGCTATCTTCACGATGCTGGATGGAGTGTGAGGCTTATGCTCCTGGCGACGGGTCCAGCAAACATAATCTACTTGTTCCAACAATGTCGGGTCGATATCACGATAGTTCTGCGCTGCAGGCTCACCACTCACATTGGCACTGGTGCTCACAATAGGCTTCTGGAAGCGATAACAGAGTTCCTTGCTGAAAGACTCGAAAGTTACTCGCATAGCAAGACTGCCATCCTCTGCCACCAGATTGTTGGCTACACCCGTAGCATCATCGAGGATGATGGTAGTTGGCTTCACAGGCATGGCTACATCGATGAAATCCCAAGCCACCTGAGGCACATTGCGGAAATAACGCGCCATACGGTCTGCACTATCCACCAGACAGATAAGCGCCTTACTGTCATCGCGCTGCTTTATTTTGTAAACCTTTGCCACTGCCTCTGGGTTAGTAGCGTCGCAACCTAAACCCCAAACGGTATCTGTAGGATAGAGAATCACTCCACCCTTGCGCATGCATTCTATTGCATTCTTAATATCTTCCTGTTGAGTCATTTTTTATTCTCCTTTATTATTTTTTTCCTTATATATGAAGGAATTGATTCGTCCTTTGTTTCTCAAAAACCAATTTTCTATTTACAAGAAATTCTTTGCACCTCAAAAACCAATTCTTGATTTCCATGAAGTCCTTCGTTTCTCAAAAACCAATTTTCTATTTACAAGAAATTCTTTGCACCTCAAAACCGATTCTTGATTATATATTAAGGTGAAAGTACTTCCTTATTAAATACTTCTGTACTGCTCGATATCTCTCATTCCGTTGAGGAAATCACGGGCTTCCATTCTCTTTTTGCCGCTAATCTGTATTGTGTCGAGCTGGAGCCATTCGTCTGCACAGGCTATTTGCAGGCTCTTGCCTTCCACGCGCAAGGTTCCTACTACAGAAGAAGCAGCATTCTCAGAAGAAGCAACATTCTCTGAAGAAGCAGCAACTGCCTTTCCTGTTTTGGAAGTCTTGAATACTTTCAGCACCTGCGCCTTACCGCCTTCCTTCTGAATCTCAGTCCAGGCGCCTGGATATGGCGAAAGACCGCGAATGAAGTCATACACCTTCTTGGCTGGCTGATTGAAATCGATACGGCAGGTATCCTTGAAAATTTTCGGAGCAGAATGAAGCACGGTGTCTGTCGTGATCATCTCATCCTGCGGCATTGAGTCGATATTTCCGTCGGATGCTATCAGTCGGTCGATGGTCTCTACAGCTATCTCAGCGCCTAAGTGCATCAGTCCGTCATAAACATACTCAACATCAGCATCGTCAGGGATGGCGAATGGCTTCTGCATGATGATGCGACCGGTATCGATGTCGTGGTCGAGGAAGAAGGTGGTGACGCCTGTCTCCGTCTCACCATTGATGACAGCCCAGTTGATAGGGGCAGCACCGCGGTACTGAGGAAGAAGGGCTGCATGCACATTGAAGGTGCCGAAGCGAGGCATATCCCATACTACTTCTGGCAGCATTCGGAAAGCTACCACCACCTGCAGGTCGGCCTGATAACTGCGCAACTGCTCTACAAATTCCGGATCCTTCATCTTCACAGGCTGCAATACAGGCAAGCCCTTTGAGAGGGCATATTGCTTGACCTGCGAAGGCTGAAGAGTGTCCTGATGACGACCCACCGGTTTGTCGGGCTGGGTTACTACAGCCACCACATTATATCCGCCTTCTACAAGGCTCTTGAGGGATTCCACCGCAAACTCCGGGGTTCCCATAAATACGATTTTTAAATCTTTTTTCTCCATTTTCCTATTGTTTTAAAAAAATGCAAGTTTACAATTATCGCAGCTTTGTCAAGGGATTTTCTAATTAGTAATTTGCTATTTCTAATTTCTAATTCCAAACTCCCTTTTACTCTGCCGACATATCCGCCACAATCTGGCGATAAGTCGAATAAAGGCGGGTACGGCTGATATATCCCTTCAGCACGCCGTTCACATCCACTACAGGCAACTGGGCGGCATCAGTTTCGTCAAATTTCTTCATCACTTCCTGCATCGGTTCGTGATCGCTGAGCACGGCTGAAGGCTGGAGCATCAGCTGCTTTACCTTGAAGCGCGTGTAGAGTTCCGAACGGAAGATGATGTGACGGATGCGGGTGATATCGATGATACCCAGCAAGACGCCAGCCTGATTGACTACCGGAAGGAAATTATTGTTGCTGCGACTGATTTCTGACACTAACTTACCCATCGGCAGGTCGGGACTTACCGGATGATAGTCCTTCTCCACCACGCTCTGCATACCCATCAGCGTGAGGGCTGCCTTGTCGATATGATGGGTAAGCAACTTGCCTTCCCTTGCCAGTCGGAGCGCATAGATACTGTGGCTCTCGAAGATGCTGATGGTAAGCAGCGAGCAGATGCACACGATCATCAGTGGGATGAAGAGCAGGTAACCGCCTGTCAGTTCGGCTATCAGGAAGATGCCCGTCAGCGGTGCATGCATCACGCCCGTCATCACGCCTGCCATGCCCATCAGCGTAAAGTTCTGCTCAGGAATATAAACGCCTAACTTGTAGATGTTCCAGATGCGAGCGAAGAAGAAGCCTGCAAAACCGCCGATGAAAAGCGATGGAGCAAAGGTTCCGCCACAACCGCCTGAACCATTGGTTGCTGAGGTGGCAAACACCTTGGTGAAGGTTACCAGTCCGATATATAGCACGAGCAACTGACTGTGGCCATAGAAGAGCGAATTGCTCATCACCATGCCCCAGTCGGTCTCGGTTCTACCCTTCAGCAGGATGTTGACTGCCGAATATCCCTCGCCATAGAGCGATGGGAAGAGGAAGATGAGACTGCTCAGGATGATGCCTCCGAAGAGCAGTTTGACATACGGATACTGCTTCAACTTGGCGAAGAATCCCTCGCAGGCCGACATGGTTCTCATGAAGTAGAGACTCACGAAGCCGCAGAATATGCCCAGCAGGATGCACGCCGGCACACGGTCGAGCTCCCATGGGTCGGTGAGCGTGAAATCGAAGAGCGATTTCTCGCCCATCAGGATATAACTGAAACAGGTAGCCGTAACACAGGAGATGAGGATAGGCAGCAATGAAGCCATCGAGAGATCTACCATCAGCACCTCAAGCGTGAAGACGAGACCTGCGATTGGGGCTTTGAAGATACCAGCAATGGCGGCACTCGCACCGCATCCTACGAGCAGTATCATCGTTTTCTTGTCCATGCGGAATATCTGTCCCAGATTACTTCCGATGGCTGAACCCGTGAGCACAATCGGCGCCTCGGCTCCTACTGATCCACCGAATCCAATGGTGATACCAGAAGCTACTACCGACGACCAGCAGTTGTGTCCCTTCAGTTTCGACTGCTTGGTAGAAATCGCATAGAGCACTCTCGTGATACCATGAGAGATATTGTCTCGCACCACATACTTGATAAAGAGCGAGGTAAGATAGATGCCCACGATAGGGAACAAGAGGAAAAGCAGATTGTAGGTGCTTTTCTCAAAACCCGAAGTGAGCAATATCTGTATCTCGTGCACGATACTATGCAGGAAAAATCCGGCAACGGAGGCAAGCAGACCGATGACAAAAGCCAGGATAAGCGTCATCTGGCGGTCGGAGATATGCTCCTTCTGCCACGCTACCATTTTGGCTATTGCGCCCGATTTTTCTGCCATTTCATCTATCATCTCTTATTATTTCTTTAAAAAGTTATCCTTTTATATTATTAGAATTCCGAAGTAAAGTGGAACTTGATATGCTCGAAGTCCTGCTGCGCCATGCTCAATACATAGCCTGAATCGGCCAGGAACACATCCCTGCCCTCGATATCCTTCGCCATGTACTGGTACTTGCGCTTCTTGAAGCTCTCTAATTCCTTCTCGTCGTCGGCCTCTATCCAGCATGCCTTATGCAAGTGAACTGGCTCCCAACGGCACTTGGCATTATACTCGTTCTCTAGACGATACTGGATCACCTCAAACTGAAGCTGACCCACGGTTCCCACAATGCGGCGACCATTAAACTGGTTGACAAACAACTGTGCCACACCCTCGTTCATCAGCTGCTCCAATCCCTTCTGGAACTGCTTGCTCTTCATCGGATCATCATTCTCGATATACTTGAAGAGCAGTGGAGAGAAGGATGGCAAACCGCGGAAGTGAATTTTCTCACCCTCGGTCAGCGTATCACCGATCTTGAAGATGCCATTGTCTGGCAAACCTACGATATCGCCCGGATAAGCCTCGTCGATGGTACTCTTACGCTGCGCCATAAACTGGGTTGGCGAAGAGAAACGCACGGTCTTGTCGAGGCGCACGTGATAGTAAGGCTGATTGCGCACAAACTTGCCCGAACAGATCTTGCAGAATGCGATGCAGGAACGGTGGTTAGGGTCGATATTGGCAGTAATCTTGAAGATGAAACCCGTAAACTTAGGCTCCTCAGGCTCCACCATGCGCTCCTCTGCCTTGGTAGGTCTTGGCGATGGAGCTATCTGAACGAAACAGTCTAAGAGTTCCTGCACACCGAAGTTGTTCAATGCAGAACCGAAGAACACAGGAGCCACCTCGGCAGAGCGATAGGTCTCGACGTCAAACTCAGGATAAACGCCATCCACCAGTTCCAGTTCCTCGCGCAACTGGGCAGCCTCTCGCTCACCTACTCGCTGGTCGAGCTCCTCAGACTGCACATCCACCTCCACCTTTTCGGTTACGCGCTGCTTGTTAGGCGTAAAGAGGTTGAGCTGGTGCTCGTAGATATTATACACACCCTTGAATCGGGCGCCCTGTCCGATAGGCCATGAGAGCGGACGAACGGAAATCTTGAGTTCCTCCTCCAGCTCATCGAGCACGTCGAACGGATCACGACCCTCGCGGTCCATCTTGTTGATGAAGATGATAACCGGCGTATTGCGCATACGGCACACCTCCATCAGCTTGCGGGTCTGCGCCTCCACACCCTTGGCAGAATCCACCACGATGATGGCAGAATCCACGGCAGTAAGTGTGCGGTAGGTATCCTCGCAGAAGTCCTGGTGACCCGGAGTATCGAGGATGTTCACCTTATATGGTTCGCCAGACTGTCCGTCTGGGAGATAATCAAACTCCATCACAGAAGTAGATACAGAGATACCACGCTGCTTCTCTATGTCCATCCAGTCGGAAGTGGCAGACTTGCGTATCTTATTGTTCTTTACGGCACCAGCCACCTGTATCTGTCCACCGAAAAGCAAGAATTTCTCGGTCAATGTTGTCTTACCAGCATCCGGGTGAGAGATAATGGCAAACGTTCTTCTTCTTTCTATTTCTTTCATCTATGATTTATATGATTTTAAAATGTATATATAATAATGTACAACTACATGTCGTCGTCGTCAAATTTCAATCCCTCGGTGCGATCCTTGATATAATAGTCGCTGAGCAGTCCCACGAAGGTGGTTATCTCCTTGATGGCACGCTCTGTTTCCGGGGTAATCGGCTTCTTCTGCAGTCGGAGCAGCATCACTCCATAGAGGGCATCCAGACAGGTTTCTATCTCGTTGACATCCTTGTCGCCCCTGTTGCGCAGTTCCACGATGAATGGCAGCACCTTGTAATATTCGCCATTATAGATAGGGAACTTGGTGCTCTGCAGCAGCATGCCGTGCAGGTCGATCACGTCCTGGAGCAGCACCTTGTTGATATTGAGATGTCCCGATTCGCGCTTTCCCTCCTCATTCATCATGCGGATGAGATTGCCAAACCAGTCGATTTCCTCCTCCTTCTGTTCCGGAGTGAAATCAAAATTTTCGATATAGTGCTTCTTGATAACCGGGAGCGAACAGCCGCAGGCACGGATGATATCCTCCACCTGCCACATATACAAGAGGTATTCTGCTATACTTTTCTTCTTTAATTCCTGAGCTACAAACATCTTTTTTAAATTAGAAATTAGAAATGTTATATTTCAAATCAGAAATGTTATATTCCAAATTAGAAATTATACATACTCCCTTAGAATTCCGGGAGATGATAGAGATTGAACACAGTTCCGACGAGTGCGATGAGCGAGAAGATGATCACGATACTTCCTATTACCTTATTAATAATAAGGATGCCGTTGGTATCAAACTTGCCCCTGATCTTGTCGATGAGCCATGTGAGACCGAACCACCACAGCAGCGCTCCGAACATGATGCTCAGATAGCCCACGCTCATCTCCAGCGGCATATCCGGCACTACGAAGGCAAACTGGGCAAAGGTGGCCATGAAGAGGAACACGATGAGCGGATTGGAGAGCGTGACGAAGAAGGCGGTGATGGCATTGTGCCAGAGCGTGCCCTGCTTCTTGCTGCTCTGATGCATGTTCTTCGTAGGATTGCTCTTGAAGCAATACACACCGAACACCAGGAGCAGAAGACCTCCGAAAATCTGCAGATAGAACTTGTTTTGGGCATTATTGACAATGTCCATCACGAAACTCATTCCCAAACCCGTGAAGAGAGCATACACGATATCGCTGAAAGCGGCACCGACACCCGTCACGAAACCAAACCAGCGGCCCTTGTTCAAAGTGCGCTGGATACACAAGATGCCAACAGGTCCCATCGGGGCTGAGGCAATCACACCTATGATAATTCCCTTGAATATGAAATCAAGTATATTTATCTGAATCGGAAACACTAAATTCATAACAAGGCGCAAAGTTACAAAAAAAAGGCCATATCTTGTAATTTTTTCCACTAAAACTTTGTTTGTTACAAACTTTTTTATATCTTTGCACCATAATTCTAACTAAATAAAAGGAAAACATGACAGAGAATGCACTTAAGCCATATGTTATCGGTTTGGACCTGGGTGGTACCAATTCCGTATTCGGCATCGTAGATGCACGTGGCGAAATAAAAGCTACTACTGCTATCAAGACAGGTGGTTATGATGATGTAAATGACTATGTAAAGGCTGCCGTGGAGGCTCTCCAGCCTATCATCGAGACCGTGGGTGGTATCGACAAGATCAAGGCAATGGGTATCGGCGCCCCTAACGGCAATTACTATAACGGAACTATCGAGTTCGCTCCTAATCTGGCTTGGGCTCACGATGGTGTAGTGCCTCTGGCTAAGCTTTTCAGCGATGCCTTGGGTGGTCTGCCTGTGGCTCTTACCAATGATGCCAACGCTGCTGCGTTGGGCGAGATGACTTATGGTGCGGCTCGTGGCATGAAGAATTTCATCGACATTACACTTGGTACAGGTGTCGGTTCCGGCATCGTGATCGATGGCAAGATGGTCTATGGCTGCGATGGTTTTGCAGGCGAGTTGGGTCATGTCATCATGGTTCGCGGCGAGGAAGGTCGTCTCTGCGGTTGCGGCCGTAAGGGATGCTTGGAGGCTTACTGCTCTGCTACTGGTGTGGCTCGCACAGCCCGTGAGTTCCTCGAGAAGAGTGAAGAGCCATCTTTACTTCGCGATATGAAGCCAGAAGATATTACTTCTTATGATGTCAGCGTAGCTGCTGGTAAGGGTGATGCCTTGGCTAAGCGAGTATATGATTTCACTGGCAAGATGCTGGGTGAGGCTTGCGCTGATTTCGCTGCGTTCAGTTCTCCTGAGGCATTCGTATTCTTCGGTGGTCTTACCAAGGCTGGTGACCTCCTGATGAAGCCTCTCAAGGAATCTTACGACAAGAGTGTACTGAAGATTTTCAAGGGCAAGGCTAAGTTCTTGGTTTCTACACTCGATGGCAGCTCTGCTGCGGTACTTGGTGCCAGTGCAGTGGGCTGGGATTTGTAAGATATTTCTCTTTAATAAGCATAAAGTTTTAAAAAAAGCATTTTGTATATTGATATTTTCGGTATACCGCTATCGTGAGATAGTTTTTTTGTGTGAATAGTACTCCCGGGGATTTACTCTGGGAGTATTTTTCGTATTTGCAGACTGTAAGTAAATGACACAATCTTTAAGTTCTTAGTAAACAGAGATTTATAGACCATATCAAGGGATTTGCATCCCATATTCAGGAAAGAATTATATCCCATGTTCAGGTAAGAATTGTATTCAATGTACAGGTAAAAATTGTATTCAATATAATAAATAATCAAACAAGTAAAAATGAAGAAAATTTACACACTGGCTAATATGGCCAAAGGTATGATGCTCGCTGCCCTTCTGGCTGTAGGCACAACTGCTCTTGCGCAGAATGTTTCAGGTAACACAGAAAACGGTACTGTTGAAGGTACTGAAAATGGTAGCAACGAGAATGAAACTTTCGCTCCTGCTGCTGAAAGCTCTTGGCTCCAACCTGTAAAACTCGTTGGTAATGGTCAGAAGGCTTACATCTACAACGTGGCTACTGAGACTTTTATCACCGGTAAGACTGCTACCGTGAAAAATATCGAGGATGCAGACATCTGGACGATTAATGGCGATGAAACCCGTTGTTTTAATTGCGATAATGAGTCAAAAGATCGTCTGTTCTTGGAATATTCCAGTTTATGGCACCCTTTGGTATGGTATGCAGAGGTATCTGACGACAGAAAAGCAACAGATTTTACCATCGAAGAAGGTTCTACAAAGAATAGCTATAAACTCACTAAAAGTAGAGAGAGACTATTCAATAAAGGTACTGAAACTGCCTACTTCAGCGTCAGCGGTGAGAAATACGTGGCAAGCCTGGCGCCTTCTATAGACAACGACTGGTATTTCATTTCTGCCAACCAGAAGGATGTCTATGCAGAATATACTTCCCTCTTCACCGAGGCTGCAAGCCTGCTCAAGAACGAGAAGCTGAACGATCAGGAATCTGTTCTGGGCGATATCAAAACTGCATTGCAGGAGACTGCCAAAGGTACTTTCAATACCTCCAATGCTGACATCAATAAGCTCAAGACAACTATTGCAGCTGCCAAGAAAGCGATTGAGGACATCATTAACGGTATCAGCAATACCTCCGACAATCTCGAGAATGCAGAGATTACTTCTATCTATAGCGCCAACGGTACCCGCAAAGCCCAGCTGACCAAGGGTATCAACATCGTTAAGATGAGCAATGGTGCCGTCAAGAAGATTTTAGTGAAGTAAAACAATAAGATTCAGACGATGGTGATCCAGACCGCCTCACCCTGATCGCTCGCCGCCATGATGGTGGTGATGAGCTTCGTCAGCGTGGCACGAGAGGAGGTCAACCTGCCCACTATCGTGTTCTCACCCACAAGAATGCAGCCCCGCGTATCTGCCGCCATGTTGCCGCTATGTATGCGTATGCCAGTGAAACCCGGCACGCCTACCAGCAGCGGAAACCAGCGATGGAAGCGGGGCGATTTCGTTATGACCACAGGATAACTGCCCTCGAGAATGGCCGTCAGACCCACTACCTTGCGAGCCGGAAACCTCCGAATTAATTCCGTGTCATCCGATGAATAAAAAATGAATCGATGAGACCTACTTCTCCAAAACCTGCAAATCCTGATAGAACCAGACATTCATCTGATTAGCTCCTCTATGATTCCAAGCATAATAAGGAATCAATGTGAGTTTCTGATTCTTCACAGAAACCTTGCCATCAGCAGCCTGATCGAGCACCTGAGCATCAGTCTGGATAGCCTTCACAGAGAACGCAGGAGCACCCTGAGACTCAGTATTAGAGATGCTACAACCATCTATCACCGAAAAAGCCGGATTCTTGGCTACAACGCTGCGAAGTACAGGAGCATCATCATTATCCACAGCCTCTGCGCAATATACCAATGGTCCACGCTCTACTGCCACCTTGCCTCTGTCGTCAACCACTTTCCCGTTAGCCACAACCGTGCGTACAGGCATATCAAAATGGATGCGGATCACATCACCCTTCTTGATATTCTTTACAGGCAGATACCCCTTGTTGGCAGCCAGATCACCCTCCACAACCTTACCATTCACGCTCACGCTATAAGCAGGTTGCTCGGCATCACTATACTTATAAAGGTCGCTCGGAACCACCTGATTGCGAACCCATCCAGGAATGCGCACCAGCAGATTGGCACCTTTCACACCACTCTTCTTTACCAAAATCTTGATATCGCCATTCCAAGGATACTCAGTAGTCTCCTCCAGCACCACTTCCTTGCCCATCACCTGGATGGTAGAAGTATTTCCGGCGAATAGATTCACATAGATATCCTTGTCCTTCACGCCATAGAGATACCCCGGCAATGAAGGGATGAAACGGCTCAGATTGCTCGGACAGCAGGCGCAGCCAAACCAAGGCTGGCGGGTGGTGGTACCATCGGCATTAAACTTGTATTTGCCATCGCTCGACAATGGATTCGGATAGAAGAAGCGACCTCCATCCATGCTCATGCCCGAAATCACACCATTATAAAGTGTGCGCTCCAGACAGTCAATATATTTGCTATCGCCATGCAGGAGGAACATGCGCTCATTGAGATACACCTGAGCAATGGCAGCGCAAGTCTCGTTGTAGGCAGTCATATTAGGCAACTCATAGTCGGCACCGAAAGCCTCTCCGCCATGACGGGCACCCACACCACCCGTGAGATAATACTTCTTGGAAACGATATTGTTCCAGATGCGGTCGATGGTCTTGATATAATCCGAATCACGTGTCAGGGCAGCCACATCAGCGATTCCGGCATACATATATCCGGCACGCACGGCATGTCCCCAAGCCTCGTTCTGCTTCAGAATAGGCTTGTCGCTCTGGCTATAGGCATCGTGGATAGAAGTAGTACCGCGGGCATCGAGGAAGTATTTAGCCTCGTCGAGATACTTCTTTTCGCCCGTAAGGGTATAGAGGCGGGCAAGTGCCATTTCGGCTATCTGATGACCCGGCACAACTCTGTGCTGACCGGCTTGAGGACCCACCTCCCTGATCACACAGTCGGCATATCGCTTGGCTATATCGAGGAATTTTCTGCTGCCCGTAGCCTGATAATGGGCGCAGGCTGCATCCACCATGTGACCGAGATTATAAAGCTCATGGCTCAGCACTTCCACCTTGCTCCAGCGGGTAGCACCCGACCAACCGTGAGGATGTTTCGGATTGATGGTTCGAGCGGTATAGAGATATCCGTCAGGCTCCTGCGCAGCGCCCACCACATTGAGCACACTGTCGATATAGGCCTTCATCTTCTTGTCGGGATAGGTCTGCAGGATATAGCTGGCTCCCTCGATGGTCTTATAGACATCGGTATCATCAAAAGAGAAACCCATAAACTTGCTCACGTCCCACTCCTTGGTATCGAGACCGGCATGTCCCGGATGCTGCAAGGTATAGGCAGCCATCTCAAAATTCTTGTAGCGGTGCTCGCTCTCACACTTACTGAAAGCCAACGGCACAGTTACCTCTCTGGCAGCCTTCAGACGCGCACCCCAAAAGGTATTCTGAGCGATTTTCACACTGGTGAAAGGTACCTGAGCAAAGGGATAACCATTGTCCAAAACCTTGGTTTTCTGGGATGCAGAAGCCTTAGACTTCACTGAAGAAGCCTTGGTAGAAACATTGGCAGACTTGGCTGAAGAAGCCGTGGCAGCCATAGCCGAAGCCTGCAACGCAGCAGGAGCTAACATTGCAGCAGAAAGTAAGACTGCAGAAAAAATTCTTCTTTTCATCATTTTATTAGGTATTTTATAGTTATATTATTGTTGCGACTAATAAATCCTATCCATAGTTGTATCAGAGTCCCGATATGGATGCAGAAACCCAATTATTATATAATACGTTTAACGTAGCACATTTACTTTTTAAAGTGTGAAATCGACAACAAAGTCGTTTTCGACTGCAAATATAATAAAAAAATTAAAACAAAACAGATAATTATAAGTAAAAAATGAGCATTTATCACGAAAATCACAACAAATACCCACTTTATAAAAATCATTATACCCTATCGGGAGTAGCCTATGTTTTATAAGCTTATTTTATACCCTATCGGGAGTAGTCTATGATTTTTAAGCTTGTTTTATACCCTATCGGGATGAAAATAGATATACAAAAAACAGTTTTTTACCACTCTCAGCGATATCAATATCAGTAATTTCAGTTTTTTTGCATAAACAAAGAAAGAAAGGTTCAAGAAACTATCCAAGACCCCTTAAAAAAACAAGAACCATTTAAAGAAAATCAAGAACCCTTTTAAAAAAAATTCCCCAAAACCTTTTAATAAAAGATTTCAAGGAACTTTTTATCAAGACACTATTTTGTAACTAATACGATTCTCTTTGTTTTCAGATTACCTTTCTGAACGCCCGATGCAGCAGACTGATGACCCGATGCAGCAGACTTTTGACCAGACACCGCATTCTCGCAAGCAACTGTCAATTCAACCTTAGACGGCTGAGTTCCTGCTCTTAAGATCACAAGCGCAGAACCCTGATAGAGCGCACGCTCGGCAGTCTTGTTCAACTGCTTCTTGCCTACATGCAACTCATCCGAATTAATATTTCCGTTATCCACCGCCACGATATCCGCATCGCCCTTCACCGTGAAAGTCAACTTGCAGAAGGTGTTCTTATCCTTCAGATTCATCACTCTCCTGCCTTTCTTATCTACAGCATACACTCTCACGTGCATCAGATCCTGTCCGTCAGCATGCCAGGTTTCAGCATCAGGCACCATCTTAAGCGCCACTGCCTCGCCCGTAGTCTCTATCTGATGGCGAGCCACAACCTTGCCATTCTTCCGGGCCACAGCCAGCAGAGTGCCAGGCGCATAAGCGATGCCATCCCACTTGATGCGGGCACGCAACTTAGGGTCGTCACTATTCTTCTTCACACCCAAACTCTTGCCGTTCAGGAATAGCTCCACCTCGTCACCATTGGTATAGGTATAGAGCGAAACCTTCTCGCCTGCCTCCCGGTTCCAGTTCTCAGAAAGCTTGCCAGCCGAAACATTGATGCCATTCCACTGCACATTGCCACCAGCCTTCTCGATGATGCCGATATGCACAGTAGGTTCGTCAGAGAACATACTTTTCACAAAATAAGCATCCGGTTTCGGTTGCAGAGACAGGTCGAAAACACCCTGATTCCAGCCCTTAACAGGCCATCCCATACTCTCGCCCAGATAGTCGATGGCGCCCCAGTAAGCTAACCCGAGCACCTTGTCACGATCCATCTCATAGAAGTTAGGACCCATCGCAGCCGTGCTCGCCTCACTCTGATAGAAAGTCTTTTCTGGATAGCGCTTCATGTCGCCAGGGAAGTACATATACCTATAATTATAGGAATTCACCTCGGTTGCCACAGCCAGATCAGCTGGAATAGAATCGGTATCCAGATTGCGATAGCGCGGATGCATGGCCACGGTAGTGAGACGGGTGTCGTCGTAGCGATGGAGCAGTTGCTTCTGCAGTTCATAAGCCGTCACACCCCAGTCGTTGAAAGGCAGATTGGAATACTGCTGCAGTTCATTACCCAAACTCCAGAGCACCACAGACGGATGATTTCTGTCTCTCTTCACCCATTCCGGAATATCCTTCTGCCAGAGACTCCCCCAATCTACTCTGCCACCGGCATACTGCGCCAACCACTTATCGTAGAGTTCATCCACTACGAGAATGCCCAATCTATCGCAAAGTCTAAGGAAGTCTTCGCTATAGGGATTATGGGAAGTTCTCACATGATTGAATCCGAACTCTTTCATCATCTTGAGTCGCTTCTCAATGGCACGTGGATAGGCTGCTGCACCTAACGCACCGAGAGTATGATGATTGGCAAAACCCTGCAGGAGCACCTTCTTGCCATTAACGAGCAAACCATGCTGCGGATTCATCTCGATGGTTCTCACACCAAAGGATTCTCGTATCTGGTCAGCCACCTTTCCCTTGTTATCGTAAAGCGTAACCTCGGCAGTATATAGATAAGGTGTATCGCACGACCAGAGTTTGGCATTCTCTATCTTGATAGCTGGCAGTTCATACTCTCTGTCGCGCCACTTGGCATTGAAATCCACATCCGTTTTCTGCTGCGCTACCACATGGCCGTCAGCATCCAAGATTCTGACTTCTACAGGAATGAAAGTTCCAGGAGTCTTTGCCTTTTTCTGCTGGTTGAAGATGTTAGCACGAATCTTCACTTCCTGATTGTTGACGGTACGGATAAAGAGCGGATGGCGAGGGAAAAATAAATCCTTGTCGGTGACGATAAGGTTGACATCCCGATAAAGACCAGCACCGGTAAACCAGCGGGAGTTGTTCGGATTGCGGGTATCTGCCTTCACTGCAATCTCATTGACTTCGCCAAACTTGAGCAACTTGCTCACATCTACATCAAAGCCGAGGTAACCATAGTCAGTACCACCTATTCGCTTACCATTGAGGTAAACATCGCCCACGAGCATGATGCCCTGAAAATCGAGGAGAATGCGCTTGCCTTTCCACTCGGCCTTCGGAGTCAGTTCATAGCGATACCAGCCGATACCCATTTCCTTGAAGCCACGTGGACCCAAACGGCTGCGAACGTTACTACCCGCATCACTATTATCAGGACGTTCGCTGGCATCAGGAGCCACCCAGTCCTGTCCGATCAGGAAATCGTGAGGCAGGTTGACTACCTCATCATTAGCCTGCAAGTTCTTCAGCATATTCACGTCGGAAACATCCCCACGATGGAACTGCCAACCTCTGTCGAGAGAAATCGTATCTCGGACTGATGCAGAAGCATTGCCAGAAAATACAGAAGTATTACCAGCAGATGCAGAAGCAGTGCCAGCAGATGCAGAAAGCAACATCAACAGGCCAGAATAGAAAAAATATTTTGCTGTCATATATTTCATTCAAAATTATTATTTCAAATATTTAGCCAATGGGCTCTTCATTTTCTTCAATCCTTTCGCCACACACTTTGCGTTATGACGAGCACCCTTGAGAGAGGTGTGCGTATGATCCTTCTTGTAATATTCTTTCACTTTCTCCTTACCTATCTTATCATAAGAATCGGCAGCAATATTGTGAAGGTCGAGGAAAGGAACATCGGTCTCTGCCACCACCTCTCTGTACCACTTACCATAGGTATCGTTGCGGCGCTCCATCTTGCCGTGTGGCCACTCATTGCGAGGAGTCAGGGAAACCAAAATAGGATGAGCACCCTTCTCGTAAACGTCCTGAATGAACTTCTTCAGATACCAGCCGAAAGAATAAACTACCTCAAACTGCTTGCTCTCCTGCATCTGATAGACATTGCAAGTATCCTTGGCACAAGGAATGGAACCGCGCATCTTCTTATCGGTCAAGGAACAGATGTCGTTATGACCGAACTCAATGAGCACGTAGTCGCCCGGCTGCAGACTGTTATATACCTTCTCCCATCTGCCCTCATTGAGGTAGGAACGGCTGCTGCGACCCGCCTTGGCAGCATTCACACAGGTAATCTTCTTAGGATTGAAAATGGTATAAGCCTGAGAGCCCCAGCCCCACATACCATCCTCTTCCTTGTCAGCATTCTTTACGGTACTGTCGCCAGTAAAGAAAACCACCGGCTTGCCCTTCTCTCGCTGAAAATTCTCCACCGGCAGAGCCACATTGATCATCATCGCCTGCAACGGAGCCAGACTCGGGTCCTTACTCTCTGCCAATCCCTCTGCAGCCGAACGGGCATTCATCATCGCTCCGAAACGGGAGGTGTGGATATGGTCCTTGAAGAAGTGATACTTTTCCTTCCAATGACCGTAACTGTCGAGTTTTGCTGCCGAAATCTCATTCAAATCCACAAAAGGAACGCCCTCCTGCTCTGCCACCTGCTTCGCCCAGAGACCGAAAGTCTTATTCACGCGCACAATCTTATCATTCTCATCATAGGCATCACGAGGAGTAAGCGACATCAGGATAGGATGAGCACCGAGCGCCTTGCAGTCGTTGATATACTTGCGCATATACTCGCCGTAGGTATAGACGGTCTCCTTCACGCCCGTCTCCTTGATGGTGACATTGAGCGAATCCTTGCCGATGCCAGGAATGCTGGCACGCGCACGACCGCTATCGTAAGGACCGTTATCGTTATGACCGATAGAGATGATCACCCAGTCGCCAGCCTTGATACCCTTGCGCACATCTGGCCAGAGACGGTTGTAGAAAGTACGGCTGCTCATGCCTCCGAGCGCCTGATTCTCAACCGTAATCTTATTCTCGTCAAAGAACTCGTGTTCGTAATAGCCCCAGCCCCACTGGCCGTTATTTCCATTGCCCAGGGTGCCATTGCGCATGGTAGAGTTGCCTATCAGGAAGAGTACAGGATTGTTGCCCTTTCTGCTGGTTCCAGGAACAATGCGGGCGGTCATCGCCTTGTTGAGACTGTCCACTGTATTGTCAATCACATGGTTTACATCTTCCATCGGACCGGCTACTTTGGTCTTTGCCTTCTCATCCTTCACACTCGTCTCGTTCTTCACAACTTTCTTGCCCTTCACCTCCTTCTGAGGAGTTTGGGCGAAAGCTGCAACTGTTGCCGCCATCAGCGACATTGCAAACAATATTCTTTTCATTATTTATTTATATTTTTAATTTTCATTTCACCGCTTTTTCACTTGGACTCACTTTTAGAGCCTTTAAGTCACCACCTTTTCACTTGAACACTCTTTTAAAGCCTTTCAAGTTCACCACTTTTTCACTTTAGCTTCCTCAGAGTTCACCTACTTTTCACTTAGGCTTCCTTTCGAGTTCACCTACTTTTCACTTTAGTTCCCTTTAAAGACTTTATTTGATTTTCCAATCTTTCTCCTCTAAATAAAAACCGAGATGTGGCGGCTGGTTGTAACCCACATTTTGCCAAACCACACTCAGGCGATAGATGTGTTCGTGCATGAGCGTAGGAATGCGGTATTCCGTCGGGATATTCGTAGTGAAAATATTCAGGTGAGCGGCATCGCTCCCATCCCAGTAGATCACCTCCTCACGCCAGTCGCCGAGGATATCAGCCTGCAGATTAGGAGTTGCCTTCGTCCAGTTGTTGCTCACAGAATGTCCCATATCGCAGAGGTGTTTTCCGTTGCTCAAAGGCAGCGGTACGGCCTTCTTTCCGTTCCATTTCTGTAGGTACGGAGCAAAATGCGGTCTGCGGCCATTGGCAAGCAGTTCGTCCTGCAGGTCGCCATCCCAATAGATTCTGAAGTTCATCGCCGGCATTTGTGAAGGATTGTCAGCAATCACTTTTCCATGACAATCCCTTACTTCCTTTCTGTCCAGGCTCCACATTTCAAAGCCCCGATGCCGCCCGTCAATATCCGCAGCCACACCCCTTCCGGTATCATCTCTATCCAGCGTGCGGTAGAGAATCTCGCCTGTACGGGCATCCCTGAAATCAGAACCATAAGGCTTCTCTTCGTGTACCATAAAGACTTCCAAACCAGGTCTGTCCGGGTCGAGATCTGCGAGATGGAGCGCATCACCATGACCGAGCCCCGTAGAGTACAACAAACTTCCATCGTGATTGATGGCAGCCGAACCATAAGTAATCTCGTCGCATCCATCACCATCCACATCTCCTACTGCCAGGCTGTGGGCGCCCTGTGCAAAGGCCGTCGCAGAGAGCCCATGCGCCTCCTTGATTACCTTGCCTTCGCCATCCATCACCACCCAGTCGTGAGGAGTGAGAGAAGCGTGCAACCACTTCGTCGTCAGTTGTTTACCATCGAAATCCACTGCCCAGAGATAAGAACGGGTGTAGTATCCTCGGCACATCACAGCACTCGGCCGATGGGCAGCCCCATCAAGATAAGCCACGCCAGCGAGGTATCTTTCGCCACGGTTGCCATAGTTGTCCTTATCGCCCCAAACAGACGAATAAGCAGGGAACCCGTCAGCCTCAAGCCGTTCTCCTTCAGCCACTTGCCTGCCCACACCGAAAGCTCTGTTAGGATTATACCAGATGGTATGCATCGCCTTTCCCGTTTCGCCATTGAAGACAGTGAGCAGTTCCGGACCATTCTTGATGCGCCCCCTACGGTTACGGTAATCAGCCGCATTATCGAGCGAAAGAATCTCTGTATCAGTAGCCGATTCGCTAACAAACCTGCCCTGTCCATCGATACTTCCAGCCGAAGTCTTGCAAATCATTTCAGACTTTCCATCGCCATCAAAGTCGAAAACCAAGAACTGGGTATAGTGAGCACCGGCACGGATATTCTTGCCCAGATTGATGCGCCAGAGCTGTGTTCCGTCGAATTTATAACAATCAAGAATCACATCGCCTGTATAGCCATCGTGGGAATTGTCGTGAGAGTTGGAAGGGTCCCATTTCACTATCAATTCATACTCACCGTCACCATCCACGTCGCCCACGCTACAGTCGTTCGGAGTGTAGGTATAGACCCTGCCATCTGGAGCTGTGCCACCCTCAGGACGGTTGATGGGCAGCGACTTATACAGATCCGTCCAAGGCTTCACGGGTTTAGAAACCTCCCGTTGCATCGGGGCATCCATCTTCGGTTCATCCTGATAAGTGATGATGCGATAAGAATGTGCAGGAGAACCTTTTACGTCAGTAAAGTTGGTTGCCCGGATATGATGAGCAATCACTTTCCCATCCCGTTCTATATCAAAACAGACATTCTTGCTGTCTGTACCGAGGAGTCGCCAACTGAGATAGATTCCCTTTCCGACAGCCGGCAAAGCCACCAGTCCACGGTCAAGGCGTTCCATCGGGAATTGTGAAGATTTCTGCTCAAATGCATTACTGTTCTGTCCATAAGCGCAATCATTTCCAAAAGCGCAAAAGACAGTAAGAAGCGAAAGAATATATAATTGTCTTTTTCTCATCAGTAGATTGTCTTTTCAGACATTTATTATAAATTTAGAACTTCTCTGCAAAAGTAAAAAAAATAATGCAATTTTCGCTTTATATTTTGCTTATTTTTCTCTATTTTTTGGCAGCGGCTTTTTTAAAGGTAAAAAAGTAAAAAGGGATAATGAAGTGAGAAGTGAGAAATGAGAAGTGAGAAATGGAGGAAAGAGATGGAAGGGAAGGAAATTGAAGCAGGAAAAATCTGTGCAAATCTGTGAAATCTGTGGGACATATTCCACTCTCAGGGGGTATCTGTAACGACCGAACAGGTCGCCTCCGCGTAAATCCGTGAGTAATCGACGTAGCAAGAATGCCTCCAATGCAAAAAACATGAAGAAAAATAAGAGGGCGTGCCATAGACTTATGACACACCCTCGTTTAGATTTCATTAACTATATTATAACCAGCAAACTAAAGTCTTTACTGAAAATATTTCTTAGATTACTTCAAGGTAACCTTGATAGTTCCCTTAGCAGTACGGACAATGTACAAGCCAGGAGCCAAGCCACGACTCTTCAAGTCGCTCTGCAAGGTAGCCATAGAAGTCTGCAAACTTGTCATGCGGAAGCCGTTGAGCGTATAGACATCTGCCTGGAATGAACCAGCGTCGAAACCGATCTCACGGATACCGGTAGCATTGGCTACATAGACAACTCCCTCTGTAAGGAACTTGCTTGTATCCCAACCCAAACCAACAGGGAGCGCCTGCAAGTCAAATTTAGGAGTACCGCTGATCGTGCCTGCACAGTCAACAACACGCACATAGTCACCCTCAGCTGGAGTCCAACTATTCGCATTGTATGTGACATAGATGGTACCATTCAGAGTTGCATTGCCACCTACCTTCAGATATGCCCAGCCGAGACTCTTGCTTCCTGTATATGCATTGACAACGAGAGAATCTGCCTTTGCCTTGTTCACATAAATGCTGGAACCATCGTAGGCTACCAGGTTCTTCTGGATATTGATAATGCCCGTATTGCTGGTCTGAGATGTAGGCAAATTGCTTCCAGGACGCAAGATACCGCCTTTCTGGAGATTAATACCCAAAGAGCAACCTACTCCGCGAAGTTCACCACTGCCCTGTACATAGAGGATTGTTGGAGCAGTCATGGATGCAGTTGCAGCTGCCTTGTTCAGTTTCACGGCTCCATCCAGAATCTTCAGCGACTTGGCATTGGCAAGTACATTCTCAGTAGAGATGGTCCAGATACCCGTACCATTCTTCACCACATTGCTACCATTGATAGAACCCTTGAACTCAAAGTTCGTGTCCTTGCCACCAATGGTCAAAGTATTGGTTCCTGAACCGAAGTTTCCACCATTACTGATATATCCATTACCCGTCAGAGCACCAATGGCAAAGCTCTTGCCATTTGTGCAGAACGCATGGTCCTTGGTGAAACGTGAATCAACGTTGAGCGTTGCCAAAGGAATACCATAACTATTGTAGAAATCGAATACAGGCTCGTAAGCATTCTTGCTTCCACGCTTTGCATTGATGGTTCCGGCAAACTTACTCCAGTCGCCCTTGAAAGGACAGCGGATCCAGGTGCCGTAGATATCAATGGTTCCCTCACCGGTCAGCTTACCGGTATAGTCACATCGGCCATCAGGATACCAGATACCCGACTTACCCTTAGGCACCTCGATATTCACATTATCTGAGTTGCTGCTATAGATACTGTTGGAAGCCTGCAAAACCACCTTGCTGCCATTCAGCACAATCGTCTTGCCATTGAAATGGGCATCCTGGAAGTCATAGATAGTTCCGGCATTGATATAGAGCTTGTCGAAATCGGCTGCACAGTTGAGCTGCAGTGTACCACTACCCAACTTGTAGAGATCGCGGTTGGTTCCCTTATTCATCTTGCTGATACCGCCATTCACAATCAGGTTTGTACCTGTATAAGTCTCTATCTGACCGCCATTCTCGCCCAATACAATAGGATGAGAAGAAGTCATGGAAGCATTTACCCACAACTTACCTTGGTTGGACATGGTAATGGTATTGTCAGCTGCACCTAACGAACCATATTCGAGACCATCCTTATTGGCAAGCGTTGCTGGACGAAGATAACCGCCATCAATATAGGTACCGCCCGTATATCGGTTGGTATTCTTGATATTGACTGCGCTCTTACCCTTCAAAGTAACAGAACCTGTACCCTCGACAGCACCATTACCAGACAAGGTATATACCTTACTGTTATTGTCGAAGACAATGTTGCCAGGAGCGAGATCCTCATTGATCTTTACATCAGACTTAACGGCAGTATCATCGAAGGTTACGTTGTCACCCGAAACGAATTTCTTATCGGAAGAATTGAAGTTTTCAGACTCCATCAGATCCCATATAGAACCGTTGGCACCAGTCCAGACTACAGACTCGCTGTCGCGTGAATCGCTCACCGTAATAGTCAACTTGCCATCAGCATAAGCTAAACTGTATTTCTTTCCCGAGAGGCCTTCAACTGTGACATCAGCCAAGTTGCCGGCCAGTTCGCTCACCTCTGCCAGTGTATAGGTACCAGGCTGAGGAGCCGATGTAAACTCGAATACAGGAGCAGAATACTGAGGACCGTTCTCCCAGTTCTTCTTCTCGATACTCATCTTGGCAGCAACCAGCTTATCTACATTCTCGCCGTTCACATCGAAGACGACGCGGGCACCGAAACCGAGCTGGAGATCGGAAGTAGTCAGCGTACCTATCTGGTCCTTTCCGCCAGGACGGATGACAGAACCATAGTCAACCTTGATACCGCCCTTGAAGTTACCGCCGTTGGAATTCAATTCAGCAAAGCGGTTCAGCCATACCGGACTCTTCTCCATCGTTCCGTCAAACTGCAGTGTACCTGCCCATACATCGGTCTTTCCGGTGTAGGTCTGGGTTACGTTAGGAAGAACGAGTGTACCGTCTCCCTGCTTCACTAAGCGCATGTTGCCAGAGAAGGCACCGCCAGTGAGGGTATGAGTATAGTAAGTATATTTGATTTCAGTATCCTTGGTTCTGCACTCGCTCGGAGCCGTACCCTGCACCCATGAAGGAGCATTGTCGGTAAAGACAGCAGGAGAAGCACCTTCTGCCACGCTTACAGTGGCATCGCCAGTAGTAGCGAGAAGAGCATGCTTGCCGTCCAATGTCTTGGAGATAGAGGAACCGACCTCTTCACGACCAGTGGTGGTGAGTGGTGGAGGAGCTATCGTGATGCCTTCCAGTTCACCGAGGAAGTAAGAAGCATGAGGAGGCTGGTTGTAGCCGCATGGCTGCCATACCATCGCATTGCGGTACTGATGATCGTACCACAGAGAGTAGTTGCGCCAAGGAGTTGGAGTGGTCGTGGTATAGATGCGGATGTTGTTACTACCCGTGCGCTCTATCACTTCCTCACGCCAGTCGCCGAACACATCGCCCTGAAAACAAGGAGTAGCCTTGGTTCCGTTGTTGGAAAAGGCACCCATAAGAGTTTCCAAAGTACCCTTTCCAGGCTTGGTTATCTCTGTATTATTGAAGCACTCCTCCTGCAAATCTCCATCCCAGTAGATACGGAAGTTCATGCTCAGACCATTCGTATTTCTTGTTACATGATCATTGGTAATGGTAGATATCGGCGTATCATGCGCACTGTGACCTACGGCACCCGGAATGTCATTATAGAAATTACCAGCCAGACAGCGACCATCATCATTGGTATCTGTCTTGCGATAATATATCTTGCTGGTTGTTGCATCACGATAGTTGTTGGAAGGAGCATCCTCATTGCAGGCAAACATCTCCTGACCATGGATATAAGGATTAAAATCACTTACATGCTGGGCATCGCCATGACCGAGACCTGTAGTGGAAAGTCCCTTGCCATTATCGTCGATAACCATAGAACCGAATACAATTTCATCACGTCCGTCCCAATCCACATCGGCTACGATATAGTTGTGATAACCCTGACCATACCAAGGAGACCCCGGCTGGTTATTGGTCCACTGCCAGCGAACTTTCAGGGCATGAGTCTTAGGATCTACATCGTATGCTATAAACTTATGACGGGTATAGATACCACGCGCCAGGAAGATACTTGGATGCTTGCCATCGAGATAAGGAGCACCGAAGAAGAATTTGTTAGAACGGTGGCCGTAGCCATCACCCCAAGCAGCCTTCAGATCAGTCTCACCTGCTTCCAGACGCTTCAGAGGATAATCTATGCACTGGTATGGCTTACCCGTAGCACCCTCGCAATACCAGAGGAACTCCTTGCCATAATGGGTAAACCATTCTACGCTTCCTTCTGCCTTTGGCTGGCGATAGTTAGTCCAGGAAGTGCCATTCTTGCCGTCAGCACCAATGGTATAGGTAGTACCATCAGCCATGTGGACAGTAGAGCCTTCTTCAAGTCGCATTACGACTTCAGCCTTGCCGTCCATATCCCAGTCGTAACCTACGATATTCTGCTCATTGTTCTGGAAGTCGCCCATGTTAGGACCACAGTTCACCCACCAGAGAATCTTACCATCCTGCTTCAGACAGGCCAGCATAGAATATTCCTTGGTCTCAACGCCATCGATGGTAGGTCCATTCTTAGGATAAAGCTGTTCACCTTCCTGCTGGTTGGTGAACTTCATCAGAATCTCCAACTCGCCATCGCCATCCACATCGGCACAGCAGGCATCGTTAGGGATATAAGTTGACTTCAGGGCAGCAGGATACTGGATTTTTACTTCCTTGTAATTAGTGTTGAAAACTGTAGCTTCCTTGGAAGCAGCCTGCTCTACCCCATTCACAACCGCCTTTACGGTATAAGTGCTACTTGATGAACCAGACTTGTCTGTAAAGTTGGAAACATCGAGGGGTTCTGAGTTTACTTTCATACCATTTCTGTAAAGATTGTACTTTACATCATAGTATTCATCGGCCTGGATACGCCAAGAGCAGTACACACCATTTGTGGTTTGCACTGCAATGAGTCCACGATCCAACTTATCGGTAAAGCGCTGGGCATTTGCTCCCATACTAACCAATAATGCTAAAGCAGATGTTGCGAGTAGTTTTTTATTCATTATTGTAGGTTTTATTGTTTTTATTCTTGTTTATTGTCGATTCATATCGATTATTGTTGTTTATTCAGGTTTAACTGATTTGCTGGCAAAAGTACACATAATATTTGAGAAAGCATCTTTAAAATATGATATTTAACCTTATTATTTTGAGAAAGGGGAATAAAAAAGGATTTTTAAAGGTAAAAAAGTAAAAAGGTAAAAAAAAAGACAAAAAAAGAGAAGAAGACAGAGAAAGGAAGAAAGACAGAGAAAGGAAAGAAGACAAGAAAGAGAAGAGGACAAGAAAAGGAAAGAGGACAAGAAAAGAGAAGAAGAAGACAGAGAAAGGGATGCATCACTGCATCCCTTTACACAAAAATGATTGATTCAATCTCGGCAAATTATAGAAACCATAATTGCCAATGCTCTATCTATGAAACAAATTACTTAAGCTGAGCACCTGCTACAGAGAATGTCTTGCCATCCTTGACGATAACAACACCATTCTTGGTTACTACCTTCTTCACTGCTGAAGCTGAGGTCTCTGCTGTATTTACATTCTTGATACCAGAAACGCCTGGCTCAAAGCCCTTGTAAGTCATTACCTTTACGTCGCAGAGAGCTGTGTCGTAACGGAAGAGGTTGAAATTCTCACCTGCTACACAAACAGTTGTCTTGTTGCAATCACCCTTGTCTGGACGGTCGTAACCATTACGGGTGTGAACGATGTAGAAGTTTGGCTTTTCTGTATCATCAGATGTATATTTAGCGTCAAGAGTTAAAACAGCATTGGTTATAGCTGTGTTGTAGTAAACGATACCCTCGAGTGGGAAGATGCTCCATGCAGAAGCTTCATACTTAGAGTTGGCAATGAAGTCTGCAGTTGGAGCCAATGGAGCAAATGCTGTTGTTGCATCCTCAGGAACCTGAACATTCCACTTGGCATTGTCGGTACCAATACTTGCCATATCATAGAAACCAAAGCCAGACTTGGTAGATACATAGTTAGCTGCATCTGCCTCTGTGCATGCAGTAGCATTACCATTTGCATCATAACCATACATCTGGGTTGAATAAGCGCGGTCCCAGTGTGACTTGTTGGCATTATCAACAATCTCAGTTACAGTGAAGCCTGTCTTTGCTGCATCGCACTCCTCCTTAGTCCAAGCGTAGTCCTTCTTATCAGCTACTACGTACTCAACGTTGTTTTCTACAGTTACCTTCTCTGATGGAGCGTACCAAGGCATCTCTACAGGGTGGGTACCGTCGTATGAATAAAGTTCCAATGAACCCTGACCATCCAATGCAATAGTCTCACCTGTCAACACATTACCCTCAGTTGTCACACCACCAACAGTCTTCTTATAGTGGATAGTAACTGTAGGCTTCATCAAAGTCTCAGAGTTATCAGCCACAATCTGATAAACCTTCTTGTAGCCCTCTTCTACGTTTACAATTGAAGCAGATGGAGTAGGCATGGTAATCTGCTCACAAACTACATCGTTGACAACCTCGTTAGACTTGTTGGTCTCGTCATCCTCAAGAGTTGTCCAAACATTCAACTGACCAGACTTGTTGCAGAAGATAATTTTAGAACCACCTTCACCGCTGGTCTCCATCTCGCGGGTATCAATAGCATCACCATAAGCTACAGAGCACTCCTCGCCATCAGCATAAGCTGTACCATCAATGCCCTCAGCATCACCGAGCTGGGTCCAATGCAGGGTATGGCCCTCTGGGAATGTTACGTAATAAGCACGCTGCTGACCAATAGCTGCAAGCAAATCTACAGAAGGCTCCTGAGCGAATGGACCCTCTGCCTCGTAAGAAAGACCGATGTTAGAGAGCTGGTGTAAAGAAGTACCGTTCATACCGAATACGAAGATACCGGCACGATCCTCTGTACATGTATAGTTATGAACACCTGTCTTCAAAAGATTTCCTTCTGCATCAGAAATGGTATAGGTAGCTGTATTAGCTTCAGTATTGATAACGACAGCAAACTTATAAGTAGTCTGGCTTGAGAGGGTAAGAGTCTCCTCTGTAGTCTGGCTCCAGTCGTTCTTTGCTGTTGGCTCCTCGTTAATCCAAATAGTGAAGTCACCATTAGCAGCAGCAGGCTTCTCGCCTACTCTCCAACGGAAGAAATAGTCATCACCTTCGTTAGCCTTGTACCAGTGATAGTTGTGAGTACTTACACGGCTGTCTTTAGCTGTACACATATTAATAGGAAGGAGCACAAACTCCATGTCTGCACGGGCTGCCATGTTAGACATATTCAAGTCCATCGTGAACTTGTAAGTACTGTTAGGAAGAGATGCTACATCGGTCTTCGCCCACGCATCCTCGTTCCAGAAGTAGTTGAGCATACGACCACCATTCTTCTTGTTCTGTACCTCAAGATATTCCTTACCGGGTGTTGCTGCGAAGTTACCTGCATCCTGGATAATCCAGCTTTCAGCCATCTTGTCTGTTGGCACCTTGAAGAAGTACTTGTCGTCGGCTTTTGCCATCGCACATACGATGAACATAAGCAATGCAATAAAAGTAAACTTTTTCATTTCAAAAAATGTTTTAGTTAATAATATATTTATCTATATTTATTTTCGTTTTCTACCTGATGCAGCGTTTCACTGCATCAGGTGTAAATATGTGTTGAAACCTACTATTACCAACCAGGGTTCTGCTGGATAGCATGATTGGATTTCAAGATCTCGGTCTGAGAGAATGGGAACAGATTCCACTTGCTCTCCCACTGTCCATCACCTCGAGTCACAGACACCTTATTATATATATAGGAGCCATCCTCGTTCTTGGTGATTTCCATGCGGTGGATATTCATGAACTTATCGCCATCCTCCATCCAGCGACGCACGTCATAGAATCGGTGTCCCTCGAAAGCGAGTTCTACGCGACGCTCATTCTTGTACTTCTCCCAGAAAGCCTCGTTGCTCATACCCGTTGCGATAGCTGGCATACCGGAACGCAGGCGGGTCTTGCTCGCCATCTTGGCTGCTGTCTGGGTAGCCGGTACATTCACAGTAGTCTGGTTGCCTTCTTCATCGGTAATCACTACTGCACCACTCGCATCGGCTGCATTGGCATTGCCGCAGGCCTTGAAATACTGGAAGAGAGCCTCTGCATAGTTCAGATACATACCGCCCATACGGAAGGTGAGCCAACCGTGAGGGGATGTGGTAGCTGCTTTACCGGAACGGCCACGAAGAACCTGATCTGCATTACAGAATTTCTTCAGATAGTAACCGGTAGTAGTAGCGTATGACTTTCCTGCTGCATTACCTGTACGGGAGTGATAACCACCAGCATAGGTCTCAATGGTAGGATGCTCACTGTTGTAATCAGCCAGATCGTTAGGCCATGCCTCGCCATTAAGCACTACGGTTTTCTTCAGACGTGGGTCACGGTTGTCGTATGGCTTTGTTGCATCATACAGGTTACTTTCCGCAATGCTCTTGCCATCGGTACATTCAAAAGCATCTACCAGATCCTGTGTAGGACAGTTGCCGCCCTGACCTGAAGAATAACCTACTGGGAAGTTGTAGCCCTCGAAAGAACTGGAAGAAGCGGTGCGGCGTGCAAAGAGTATCTCCTTGGTACTGGAAGCATCTGAATAATACTCCTTGCCCCAAAGGTCCTCTAAGTTGGTTGCTAACCCATAACCCTTAGCCTCTGCAGCATCGATAAGTTCCTTATTGGCAGCCACGGCGATGGCCCAGAGATTCTTCTTCTCCTCTGAGGTCTTGCCCTGTGTGAAGAGTGGAGAGGCATGATAGAGAGCTGCCTGAGCCTTCAATGCCAGAACGGCATACTTGTTGGCGCGGGCGGTCTCTGCCTTGGAGAGAATCATATCCGACTTGCCTGCGTAGTCTTCGATAATCTTGTCCTTGATATCATCGCACTCGCTGATGATGAAGTTGAAGATTTCGTCGGCACTGGTTCGTGGAAGTGCTGTCTCCTCGGTACCTGTGGTATTGTGAACCTTGAAAGGCACACCGCCGTACTGGCGAACCAAAGTATAATAGAAGTAAGCACGTGCCCAGCGAGCCTCATACTGATAATTGTTGTAGAGATACATCTGCTTCTCATAATCGAGATTGAGCTTGAACTGGTCGAATTCAAGATTAGACCAGTTGTCTATCACCTCATTGCAGTAAGTAATGCCCTCATAAGCAGAACTCCAAATGGTCTGGTGAGCATTGACAGAACTCCAGTTGCCATTGAAGAAGTCCTCTACCACATTGCCATCGTGGCTATATTCAGACTCATCAGTTGCAGAGGAAAGCATGGCTCCCGAAAGGTTACCCCAGTCGGTATCGATATCTGTGTATATCGTGGTCATCAATCCACCTACGTATTTGAACGAGCGCTGGATGTATTCCTTGTCGTAGGCTGTATATTCATTGTAGTCCATATTACAAGAAGACAACGTCATGGCAGCCAACACAAAGCAAAATAGTTTTTTATTTACTTTCATAATCGTAATTCCTTAATTTTAGAATGTTACTGCAGCACCTACCTGAAGGCTTCTGGTAAGAGGCTGGGTTGTACCGTATGAAGCGGCATCAGCCTCGTCGAGATGATCAAGCGTGAAGAGGTCTGTTCCGCGAGCATACAACTTCACTTTGTTGATGAAACCTATCTTGTTCAACCATGCTGATGGCAGATAATAATACATCTCCACATAGCGGAGCTTGAGATAACTGCGGTCAAACATGTTGAGCGTGCTGTTCAAATTGTTGTTGGCATTGCTGGTTGCTGAGAGACGTGGGAACTTTGGATTCTCGGTATTGCCACGCTCTGCAGACCAGGAGTTCTCGTAAAGATACTGAGACAGCGTGTTATTAGCTACGGCTGAACGGTACAAGCCATTGGTGGTCTTGAAACCGGTCCACTTGCCTACGCCCTGGAACATGGCATCGATACCCCATCCCTTGTACTCTGCACCGAGATGGAAGTTGTAGTAGAGGTCTGGCGCAGTAGTGCTGTAACCTATCGCCTTGCGGTCGTTGTTGTCTATCGTCTCGTCACCAGTCAGATCCACGTACTTTACATCTCCCGGATGAATGGTTGTGAAATTGTGGATTGGGTAGTCCAATTCCTTCATCTCTGAAGCTGAAATAATGCCATCGCCATTCAGGTCGTCACTCTTCTGGAAGAAGCCATCTGCGATATAACCGAATGCCTGGCCGTATCGCTTGCCTGTAGAAGAGGTATTGGCATAGAGCTGTGGAGCCTCTGCCTGATTCTTCACGATGGTCTTGTTGAGTGTGAGGGAACCACCAAGACTGATGGTGAGATCCTTGTTCAACTTCTTGCTGTAGTCTGCCGATACATCGAAGCCATGGGAATTGATGACTCCTACTGGCTCATAAGGAGCTGTCATACCGAATACGCTGGAATAGCTGCCTGCTGTAGAATACCAGATATCATAGCGGTGCTGGTAGTAATAATCTGCAGAGATATTCAGACCGCCAAAGAGTGTGGCATCGAAACCGACATTAACCTTGCTTGCATTCTCATGATCGATATGCTGGGTCTTGGCTGTGCCGAGATAGGTATTACCCCACTGTGTACCTGTATAGGTAGCATCGAATGGATAGCTTACGCCGTTCATCTGATAGAACTGGTCGTAATAGGTCCATACGTCTCCACCAGGAAGCACATCCAGTACCTGGTTGCCCCAGGAAGCACGCAACTTCAGGAAGTCGAGCCACTTCACATTCTTCATAAACTTCTCATTGGAGATATTCCAGGCGAAAGAAACGTTTGGAGACATCGCCCACTTGTCGCCAGGAGCCATACGGCTGGAACCGCTCTCTACCAGGGCTACATCGAAGAGAAGTCTGTTGTCATAACCATAATGACCGAACAAAGAGATATTGTGGCGATATACGGTGGTATTGGTACCGGTCTTGTCGTTGTACTCGTAATCGTACTTCAACTGGCCATATACGTGATGCTTCTCAGAGAAGTTCCTGTCATAGTTGAGTGCTGCATTCCATACGCAACGGCGAATCCATGAGTTATTGTTGGAACCTGTACCCATGTTGGAATCTGTACCCTGTACGGCAGAGAGTATTCCTTCGCCATCAGCAACGACCGAACCATTGGTTGGCACCTCGTAGTAGGCATAGCGATAGGTCTTGGAATGGTCTTCATAGACATTAGACCAGGTATCATAACCCAACTGAGCCTGAGCACTCAAACCCTCGGTGATGGATGAGAGATCCTGCTCCAACACCAAGTCGGCATAGAGCGCACGCTGATGGTTCTTATAGTAAGCTGCGCCCTGGCTCTGAGCCACTGGATTGGAAGTAGTATATACTGTATTACCACCCCATACGGTATCTGAAGCCTTCACTGGGAATGCATTGGCTGGCACCTTATAGATCATAGACCAGAGGTCGGCCTGCGCACCTGGCTGCGACTGTTCTGTCAGCAAGCCATACAAGTGGGTATGCAACTTTGTTTTGAGGCCCAGGTCAATATCCATATTGGAACGCAGTGTTCCGCGCGTATATTTATTCTGTGTAGAATATCCGTCGTTCTGGAAGTTCTTGATGAATCCCTTGTTGGTCAGCAACTGCACGTTGGTATAATAACGGAAGTTGCTGGTACCTCCCTTGAACTCAACATTGAAGCGATCGTTGTTGGAAACATTGCGGAAGGTTTCGTCAGCCCAGTTTACATTTGGATAATAGAGCGGATTGGAACCATCTCTATAGGCATTGATGACCTCTGAACTATAGATATCGCCACCATTCTGGTTATGATAAGCCTCGTTGACTGCTGATGCGTATGTAGCTGCATCTACCATCTTAGGCTTGTTGGTCAGGAAAGAGAACACGTGATCATAAGATGCAGTAATCGACTTAGTATTGTACTTACCATGCTTGGTAGTAATCAGAACCACGCCGTTGGCACCCTTGCAACCATAGAGAGCCGTAGCCGCAGCATCCTTCAGGATAGATACACTCTCCACATCCTCAGCTACCACATTTTCGATGGCACGCTCTACTCCATCCACGATGAAGAGCGGAGTGCTGCCGCTGGATGACTGGATGCCACGGATATAGAAAGCTGGATTCTGGGCATGGAAAAGACCGGAACCGTCGAGACTGACGAGACCATTGCCCTGACCCAGGATATTGTTACCGATGTTGCGTGCGCCACGCTTGTTGACATCCTTGTTGGTGATGACACTGACGGCAGAAGTGGACTGCTCGCGGGTAAAGGTGCGGTTGGCGCCTATATCTACGGTCTGGTCCTTATATGCCACAGAGTCCATGATGTCCTGCTGCGCCATTGCTGGCAGGCTTATGCCTGCAAGCAATGACAACATATATATATTCTTTGTTTTCATATACAAATTCATTTTAACTTAGTTAGTTCCCTGAGGTTCTTCTTACCAACCTGGGTTTTGTACAAGACCATAATTCTTATTGATTTCTGCCTGTGGAAGTGGATCGAACAACCACTTCTTCACTTCGTTGCTCTTAGGATCCTGCGTCCAGAGATAACGGCTATTGGCTGTAATCGTCTTGATGCAACTCAGGAAGAACAGAGGCTGTGTAGATGACGGATCATTATCACGGTCACCTCCTACCCACGCAGCATTACGGCTCTGGAAACCATCGCTGGTCTGGATCAGACGATACTGCATCAAGCCGTGCAGTTGCTTGGTCATCCAGTCGGTACGCTTCAGGCGAACCATATCAAACCAGCGGGCATTGGTAAGTCCCAACTCTCTTACTCGCTCATCGAGAAGTTCTTCCATAAACTCATTAGAAGTTGCACCATTGTCCAGAGTTACAGTTGTATTCAGGGCAGCCTCTGCGGTAGTTGCTGTATAACCCTTTGCCTTGCGGTAAGTAGAATTGGTCCACATTCTCTCCATGGTAGGAAGACCTACACGGGAGCGAACCATATCCACCATATTTACAGCTTTTTCTACATCCTTGTCAGTACGCATCACGAGTGCCTCTGCATACTGCAAATAGAACTCTGAGAGTGACAGAGAAACCCACTGGGTTGGGAAGCGGTAAGAATCAGCAGATTCATCAGGATAACCACCTGCGCCCAAGTAATATTTGTTGAATCCATAACCAGAACCGAACATAGTATTCTGCTGGGTCAGGACACCTGTACCACCATCATTACCACTATACCAGAGTTCCCAAGGATAACCTGTCATAGAAGCGGTTGTCCAATCAAGGTTTGTATTCTGTCCGTTCACAATACACTCCTCATACAAACGTGGGTCGCGTGTAAGAACTGTTGTAATCTGACGGGCACCAGAAGGCACCGTACCATCTACAAACATCGTATGCAATGATTTCTTGTTACGCGAAATCGCACCTGTGAATTTATTGGTTACGAAGTTGGTTACATAGATTGTAAACGAACCATCCTTCTTATATACCATGGTTGAATCCGGTTCTGTAACCACCTTGCCACTCACCTGCTTGTAAGTTTTCGTGGCAGCTTTATCCCAGTCGAAAGGTTCACCATCGCTCCATGAGAATTTCTCAACATATTCCTGTGTAGGACTATAGGCATTACGTGGTATTGACTTTGAATACCAATAGTGCCAGCAATAACGTCCTGCTTGGGAATTATCATTACCCTGCACACGTACAGAGTGTAAAATCTCCTTAGAAGCATTGAGGTAATAACCCTTGCGGTATGCCAGACGATAGTATGGCACCTTCTTGTCAGCATTGTTGGCACTGGCTGGAACCTTAGCCTGCTCCAACTCATATACGCCTTCCTTCTCCAACTTATCAGCGAAATCGTCGCAAGCCTTAGCAAAAGCATCCCAACGCTCCTGATATTTAGAATTGTCGGTGTACATGATATATGGCTTTACCTCGTCAGAAGCACCATCGTAATATGGCTTACCGTCCTTTGGATTGAGCAATGGAGAAGCAGCAAACTGAAGAATCTTACACTTCAAAGCCATCGCACCAGCCTTGGTCCAACGACCGGTCATCGTTGAATTTACGCTCCAAGGAAATTCATTTTCCTGGATAGCCAAATCGAGCTGCTCTACCATCCAGTTCACACACTCCTCTACGGTATTGCGCTTGAACTCGCCATTCACCTCGCCTGTCTCCAGAACGTGATCCATGATAGGAATACCACCGAAGTGCTGGAAAGTATTGAAGAAGGCATCAACCATGAGGCAGCGAGCCTCAGCCTTCAGACGATTCTTCTCGGATGCATCCATATCCTTTTCAGGAGCACGGTCAACATTCGCTAAGAAAATCAAACCAGAACGGATGGTCTTCCACTGGAACTCCTTGTCGTATGAATAAAGCGGACCGTCCAATCCATCTGAACGACCAATATTGGCAGTCAGAGAACCTGTGTAATACTTTGAATAGACAGCAGCTCCATTCCAGAAGTCATGCCAGCAGTCGGTCAAGGCGTCAAACTTACCTGTATATGGGTTACCAGCATGAGGCATGTTGGTACCACCATTATAATATGGCAAGCCATAATACTGCTTAGAGTAGATACCTACAAGAAACTGGCGTGTATATTCTGCATTCTGGAATACAGAGTCTATAGTAGCAGTAGAACTGGTTGCCTTGTCGAGAGAAGCATCTCCCACAGCGATGGTATCGGTACAAGCTGTGAAAGCTGCACCTGCTACCAACATGGCTACTGCACTACGAAATAATATATTATGTTTCATTGTTTCTTTGTTCATTATGTTACATTACCTTTGATTAGAAGCCTACATTCAAGCTGATGGTGTAGGTACGCTGCAATGGGTAAGAAGGAGCATTGGATGCTCTTGTCTCAGGGTCACCCCACTTGTAAGGAGTAAAGGTAAGGAGGTTGTATCCCGAAAGGGTTACCTCGCACTTGTTCATACCTATCTTCTTGAAAGTAGGATTGATGAAATCGTAAGACAGAGATACGGTCTTCAGACGGAGATACTTCGCATCTTTCTCCCAAAGATCTGAATTTTCATAGTTCTGCTCGGCATTCGCCCAGGTTGCTCGTGGATAGAGTGCATCCTGACTCTCATAGACTCCAGGTGTCCATGTATTGTTCACATGATATGAGAGAAGTCCACCCTGGGTTGTATTGGATGAACAGTAGAATGGCTGACGGAACACATCAGTAATGTAACGGCTTACATTCCATGCACCTGTGAGCTGCATATTGAAGGTGAGACGCTTGTAGTTGAAACCGAGAGTGAGACCTGCCATGTACTCAGGATCATCGGTATAACCATTGTCGCGAGTCATATCGTTAGGATCAATCTTACCATCTCCGTCGAGATCCACATACACACAGTCACCTGGCTGCAAGTTGGTTATGCGCTGCTGAGGGAATGGGGTTCCAAAAGTCTGTTCATACTCAGCCTTGGTCTGCTCTCCCTCATAGTACTTCCAGAACTTATACATTGAGCGGGCACCGATACGATGACCCTTTGCCAACATATAGTCGTTCTTCTGAGGCTCTTCCTTCATCTCGATGATCTCATTCTGGTTGTAAGAGAGATTCAACTTACCCCAGAAACGGAAATTCTTACCGATCTTGTCATTGTAGCCGAGAGACAGTTCCCAACCCCATGCCTTGGTCTCACCTGCATTGGTATATGGCATGGTGAAACCGATAGAAGATGGTACGGTTGCATCGCGTACAAGGATATCAGTACGATGCTCACGATAGTAATCGAAGGTTGTCTTAAAGCGGTCGCCAAAGAAATACAGGTCGAAACCATAGTCCTGCTTGAATGCCTTCTCCCAACCGATATCAGGATTGTTCTTGATAGACTCGTAAGCACCTGCTATGGAAGAGGTTCCCTGTACAGTACCAGACTGGGCATTACCGAAGAGATAACCGTATGTATCCGCCCAGTTGCTCATATTATTGACCAAACCATAAGAACCGGTGATATATGGGTCAGCAAGATACATAAATCGGATTTTGTCCAAAGTCTTATCATTACCGACAAGACCCCAAGAGGCACGGAGTTTGAAGAAAGAAGCAATCTTGGAAATTGGCTTCCAGAACTTCTCCTCACTGATGATCCAACCGATAGAACCTGCTGGGAAGGTACCGAAACGGCGACCTGGCGCGAAGTTCTCAGAACCATTATAACCTATGTTGAACTCTGCCATATATCTGTTGGCATAGTCGTAAGTTACACGACCCACAAGACCTACGTAAGAACGAGGCACATCTGGATATGAAATATTAGAATAATAATACTGCTTAGACTGGTTGTAAAGCATCAGAGCATTCACGGTATGCTTGCCGAATACACGTGAATAGTTGAAGCTACCCTCCAAGTACCAGTCACGTGCCTTACCCTGAGATGCTGAGTAAGAAGGATCGGTATCATTACCGTTCTGGCGATATACAATATAAGGAGTACCATCGGCATTGTAGATGACATTGCCCTGCTCGTCGTACTGTACGAGTGGGTTGTAAGTAGCCACCTGACAGTTACCCTGCTTGCTAATCGTATAAGCAGAGTTGTAAGATCCCTTCGCCTTGAAACTCAGACCCTTAGTGATAAAATCCAACTTCTGGTCGAGCACGAGGTCCATCTGTATCTTGTTGATATTGGTCTGCATGAAACCCTTACCATAGTAACCCATACCGTCACCTCCTACAAATGGCAATTTCAATCCGTCAGTATAATCGGTAGTACAATAAACCAACTTGTTATCAATGATACCAGGACTTGAGAAAGGAGTAGCATAATAAATCTGCTTGATCAGACCTGCTGCACCTGAACCAGTATATGGCTTGTCGGCATTGCTCACATTACCAGCCACATTGAAAGACAATGTTGTAGTCTTGGTAGCCTTGAGGTCGAGATTAGAACGGTAGTTGAAGCGATGATACTGATAACCGAAGTCATAGTTAGCACCAAACTCCTTGAAGAGACCATCCTGAGAATAATAACCTGTAGAGATGAAGTACTTCACGCGGTCTGTACCACCCGAAATATTCAGGTTGTGCTGCTGCTGGAGCGTCACATCCTTCATGATATAGTCTGCCCATCTCGTATTAGGGAAACGGATAGGATCAGAACCTGTAGCAAACTTCTGAATGATGGCATCAGAGAAACTCTTAGAGAATGGCTTCTCTGCCATATAGGCTTCCAAAGACGCATATTTACCATTGGCAACCGCTAAATTTGCAGTCTGCCAATAGTCATTCTCTGACATCTGATTATAGAAATTAGCATACTCTAAAGAAGAAGCCTGCTCTACCATCTTGGTAGGTGAAAGTGCTGTCCAAGAAGTAGATACGCTGATTTTGGCCTTACCCTGTGAACCACGCTTAGTAGTAATCAGGACAACACCATTGGCACCACGCACACCGAATACGGCTGTTGCAGAGGCATCCTTCAATACGGTTACACTTTCGATTTCATTAGGGTCGATATCTGCCATCGTACGCTCTACACCATCCACCTGGATGAGAGGCTGTGAGTCTCCCCATGTAGCCTTACCGCGAACGAAGATTTCTGCTGCATCATCACCTGGCTCACCGGAATACTGAACGGTAGTCACACCAGAAAGCTGACCACCCAGCACATTGTTGACAGAACCGACTGAAGTACGTACCAAGTCTTCGCTCTTTACGCTGGAAATAGCACCGGTCATGGTTACCTTCTTCTGTACACCATAGGCAACAACCTCAACGGTATTCAGAGAAACAGCACCAGAAGTCTTCATCTGAACTTTCATTCCTTCCTTGGCTGCCACGATACTTTCGTCGTAACCAATATAAGTAATCTTGAGTTTCTGACCAAGCTTGACGTTGATACTGAAGTTACCATCCATATCGGTAATAGTACCTTGTGATGCACTTCCGCCTACAACCAGTACGGTCGCACCAATCACTGGTTCGCCAGTCTCATCGACCACCGTACCCTTGACAGCCTTTGCCTGCTGCACGTTCTGTACCTCAGCATGAGCTTGCCCCCCCACGTAAGGGCTGAGCATCAGCGCTGAGCATACCAATGCAAATGGCAACACAGACTTTTTCATCATTTTGTTTTGTTTGCTCATATTTTTAAATAGGTTTTATGTTCTGTCCAATCCCCTATATACCCCAAAAAGTCAATTTGCTTAATGACAGCTACAATATTCATCTGATAGCCTCAAATGCTATTGCAGAATGATTTTGAAATTGCATATAAGTTTCATCTTCCTTTAGGCAACCAATAGGTTCATCTTGTACAAAGCTAATTTAAGAATGCTTCTGTTTTAGTCGATCACTAATCTCGTTTTAGTTAATCGCTAATCCGTATAAGCTCTTGATTTAGTTTATTTCTAACTTCGTTTAAGTCTTGTTTTAGAATTATTTCGGTTGCAAAAGTACAGAATCGATTTATTTTGCTACCTTAAATTTTGATTATTAACCCTATTTTTTTGATAACAAACCTAAAATATCGAATTCTATTTCTTAAAATTGCTTATATTATTATATATAAATAGGTATATTAGAAACGATAATCATAGAAAAATTCTGCATTTCCTTTTTTTTTAGTAACTTTGCAAAAGAAACAAGTTACAACTACCATTTATAACGAAAGATCTATGCAAACAAGTAAATATTTGCTCGCCTCAGAACGGGATGCACAATGGGGGCTCACCATCAGCACTATCGGATATGAGGTGATAGAGCCACACGACAGCTACCCTACCAAGGGACATGCTGACGGCTACTATTTTGATATCAACAAAGGCAGAACGCTGGATGAATTTCAGTTGCTCTATCTGACAGAGGGCGAAGGTGTTTTCCAGTCAGCCCACTGCCCAGAGACCGTCATCAAAGCTGGCGACATCTTCCTGTTGTTCCCTGGCGAATGGCATACTTACCACCCTACTCAAGGAAAAGGATGGAAAAGTTATTGGATAGGATTCAAGGGAAGAAACATTGACGACCGAGTGAAGCATAATTTCCTCTCTCCAGAGAAGCCAATCTATCACGTGGGGTTTAGCAACGAAATCATCAATCTATATGAGGAAGCACGATACATTGCTCAGGAGGAAGCAGCATACGCCCAGCAAACCTTGGCAGGTATCGCCAACCATCTCATCGGACTGATGTACTCCTTAGAGCGTAATATCGAATTGAATAAAGATTCAAAGCATGTAGATATCATCAATAAAGCCCGTCTCCGCATCCGCGAATCATTGGAAGGCAACCTTACCATTCAGGAGATTGCGCAGGAACTCGGCATCAGCTATTCTTCCTTCCGCAAACTCTTCAAGGAGCACACCGGTTTCGCACCTGCCCTTTATCAGCAGAATCTGAAACTGCAGAGGGCAAAGGAACTGCTTTCCACTACCGATGATAGCATCAAGGAGATAGCCTACCGCCTTAATTTCGAGTCGCCAGACTACTTCTCTTCTAAATTCAAGAGTCAGACGGGCATGAAGCCTTCAGATTTCAGAAACATGAACAGATAATTCAGAAAAACAGAACAGACTATATCACAATAGTTCGTTAAAATTTGAGATAATGGCTAAGCAGCTT
>NZ_QTXV01000040.1:0-29336 GCF_003461825.1 Prevotella sp. AM42-24
TCAGTGGGTCTAGGGTTCGAATCCCTAAGGGTGTACCAAAAAAGAGCAATCTTCACGGGTTGCTCTTTTTTTATGTCAAATTATTCAACAAATATTTTTGTTAATTGAAATATAAATCGTACCTTTGCGGAGAATTTGTTAGTTGAAGATTAATAAAAGGTTAAACCTGATATAAGATATCAACGTAAATTGTAAAGTAAAATGGTAAGTTTTATGTTAAGTCTTGTAGCCCTTGTGCTCGGCTACTTGTTCTATGGAAGATTTGTAGCACATATTTTCGGTCCTGATGATCGTCCAACTCCAGCGCTGACCAAGGCTGATGGAGTTGATTTTCTCGTATTGCCAAGTTGGAAGATTTTTATGATTCAATTTCTCAATATTGCAGGTACAGGTCCTATCTTCGGTGCCATCATGGGTGCATGGTATGGTCCCGTAGCTTATCTCTGGATTGTTTTGGGTTGTATCTTTGCCGGTGCGATGCATGATTATCTGAGTGGTATGTTGAGTATTCGTAATGGTGGTGCCGGTTTGCCAGAACTGGTCGGTAAGTATCTGGGTGGCAGAACCAAGAAAGTGATGCTTGTTTTCTCGGTTTTGCTTTTGATGATGGTGGGTGTTGTCTTTGTTTATAGTCCTGCTATTATCCTTGAAAGCATCTGTGGTAGCAAGATGTGGTGGATCATTGCCATCTTCATCTATTATATTATTGCAACGCTTCTGCCGATTGATAAGATTATCGGTAAGATATATCCTCTGTTTGCCATCTCCCTGTTGTTTATGGCAGGTGCTCTGATGGTTGGACTCTTTGTCAAGATGCCTGATTTGCCAGAACTTTGGAGTGATATGGCAAATGCCAATAACAATCTGAATACGAGTTGGTTAGGTGTGGATGCCTTTATGGACAAGAATCCGATTTTCCCTTGTCTTTTCATCACGATAGCCTGTGGAGCCATCAGTGGCTTCCATGCTACTCAAAGTCCTTTGATGGCGCGTTGTATGAAAAGTGAGAAACTGGGCCGTCCTATCTTCTATGGTTCTATGATAACTGAGGGTGTAGTAGCTTTGATTTGGGCTACAGTCTCTATCTACTTCTTCTATGATGGAGGTTGGAAAGAGGTTGTTCCTGCTGATGTCGCCCAGCAGTTTATCGCTCAGTTTGGTACTCCTGGAGGCAAGTCGCTCGTTCAGTTCTTCGATGCTCCTACAGTTGTGAAGATGATTTGTTCCAGCTGGCTTGGTGTGGCTGGTGGAATTCTTGCCCTTCTCGGTGTTGTGGCAGCTCCTATTACCAGTGGCGATACTGCCTTTCGCAGTGCCCGACTCATCATTGCCGAGTTCTTAGGTATCGAACAGCATTCGATGCATCGTCGCCTGCTCATCTGTATTCCTATGTTTATTGCCGCCATCCTTCTACTGGTATGGCAGATGGCAAATCCTGACGGATTCAATGTGATTTGGCAATACTTCGGATGGGCTAACCAAACCTTGGCTGTCTTTACTTTATGGACGCTGACGGTTTATCTGGTAGAGAACAAGAAACCATTTGTGGTTACACTCGTACCAGCACTCTTCATGACAGTGGTATGTTCCACATTCCTGTTGGTCAGCAAGCAGGCTTTGGGATTGCAGGAGACGATGGCCTATACCGGCAGTTGTCTGATACTGGTTGTAGCATTGGTTTGGTTCTATTCCTGGTATAAGAGTTTGAAGCGCAAGAATATCGGTGGAAAGTAATCTGAATGATGATATGATTCAGAATGCGGAGTGGCATCAGAATGATGAAGATATTTATCTAAAAAATAATCGAGATATGAAAAAATTAGCTATTTTATGTGCATCTCTCTTGCTGACGGTGTCGGCAAATGCACAGTTTGAAGAAGGTAAGGTATATTGTGGGGCTTCACTTTCTGGCCTCAATCTGAGTTATAATGGTTCAAGTGAACTCAACTTGGGCGTTCAGGCTAAGGCGGGTTATCTCTTTGCCGATAATCTGATGGCTGTAGGTCAGCTTTCTTATGATCATTCGGGCAAGGACGGTGTCAAGGATTATTTTAGCGTAGGTGTACAGGGTAGATACTATATTATCCAGAATGGTCTCTATTTAGGTGCTGGTGTCAAGTTGGCTCATACGGGTAGCTATAATGACGTGATGCCAGGCGTGGAAGTGGGCTATGCCTTCTTTTTGAGTCGTACCGTGACTATTGAGCCTGCCATTTATTACGATCAGAGTTTCAAGAATCATTCAGACTTCTCAACAGTAGGTCTGCGTGTTGGTATTGGCGTTTATCTGTAATGATACAGAAATATCCATCAGCACTTTTGGAAAAGGCGGTGAGCGAGTTTGCTAAACTGCCGGGAATAGGGCGCAAAACAGCTTTGCGCCTTGTTCTTCATACCCTGCGCCAGAGCGACGAGTCGGTAGAACAGTTTGTGGGTGCCGTCTCTCAACTCAAGCGTGAGGTGAAGTATTGTCGTGTATGTCATAATGTGAGCGATACCGAAGTCTGTCCGATATGCAGTGATCCCCGCCGGGATGCCTCCATTATTTGTGTGGTGGAGAACATTCAGGATGTGATGGCTGTAGAGAATACCCAACAGTTTCACGGGCTTTATCATGTTTTGGGTGGAATTATCTCTCCTATGGATGGGGTCGGTCCTGCTGATCTGGAGATTGATTCTCTCGTGGAAAGGGTGGCTCGTGGGGGAATCGATGAGGTGATTCTTGCCTTGAGCAGTACGATGGAGGGTGATACCACCAACTTCTATATTTCACGCAAGTTGGCCGATTATCCTGTAAAACTTTCGGTAATTGCGAGAGGAATTTCAGTAGGTAACGAACTGGAATATACCGATGAAGTAACGCTCGGCCGTTCGATAGTCAATCGTACTCCTTTCGGGCAGTAAGAGGTTCCTTTTTCTCCTCGCTTTCAGATAAACATATTTTTAATACAGAAAATAGACCTCTAAATTAGAAAAATAGAGTTTCTATAACAAAGAAGAAATAAAATGAACTTGAAATTTTCCCAGCGAATATTGCTTATCAACTTTTGGGTATTATTATTGGCTGCCATTCTCATGGTATTGCTCTATGAAACCGAAATATTGGAGCCAGGCACATTGTTTTTCGGTGCTGAGTTTGTCTTCTTGATGCAGGTCATCATGGAGTTTCTTACCATTGTAGTCATCCCTTTAGCCCTGAAGTTGTTTGCCTTCAAAGTTGTCAAGCGCAAGTTGGTGACTGGTAAGGGGGCTGCTCTTTTACCTTGGGGCACAGCTCGCATCAACATGTTGTGTTTGCCGATGCTGGTAAATACCTTTATGTATTACCAGACGATGTCGCCAGCTTTCGGCTATATGGCAATCATCCTTTTTCTGTGTGTCTTCTTCATATATCCATCCATGGCAAGATGTGTATCTGAAACCGAAGATGTTCCAGCGTAACATTTGCCTTCTGGCTTCGTATTGATTATATTTATTCTTCCTATATATAATAAGGTGAAAATTACAGTTGTAATCGTTAGCTATAACGTGAAGTTCTATCTCCAACAGTGTCTTGATTCTCTCCTCAGAGCACTTCAGGGCATAGAGTCGGAGGTGTTTGTCGTCGATAATCATTCCAAAGACGGGTCGGTGGATTATCTTTCAAAGCGTTTTCCTGGTGTGAACGTGATAGACAGTCCTCATAATCTGGGTTTTGCGAGAGCCAACAATCTGGCGATTCGCAAGAGTCATGCAGAGTATGTGCTGCTTCTTAATCCTGATACGGTGGTAGGAGAATCTACAATTCGGACGGCGATAGACTTTATGGATGCTCATGAGGATGCCGGTTCTTTAGGTGTCCGCATGTTGGATGCTTCTGGTAAGGCGGCACTGGAAAGTAGAAGAGGGTTGCCTTCTCCGATGGTGGCATTTTACAAGATGGTGGGTCTGTGTGCCCGTTTTCCGAACAGTCACCGTTTCGGTCATTATTATATGAGTGCTCTTCCATGGGATGAACCAGGAAGGATAGAGGTAGTGAGTGGAGCCTTCTGTCTGTTGCGAAAGAAAGCCATCGATGAGGTGGGGTATTTAGACGAGGACTTCTTCATGTATGGCGAGGATATTGATCTCTCTTATCGCATTCTGAAGGGAGGTTATCATAATTATTATCTTCCTTCTACCATCTTGCATTATAAGGGGGAGAGTACCCAGAAGTCGAGCTTCCGCTATGTGCATGTGTTCTATGAGGCGATGCTTATCTTCTTCAGAAAACATTATTCCGGTATGTCGTGGCTCATCAGTTTACCTATCAAGGCAGCCATTTATGCCAAGGCTACTCTTGCCCTTTTCCAGATGCAGATTGACAGGGCCCGTAAGAGCTTAGGATTTATCACCTATGAGTGGCAGACTCCGAACTATGTGTTTGTAGGAAGTAAGGAGATGCAAGAGAAATGTGGAGACTTGGTGCGCCGGAAAGGGTTGCTGGCAGAGTTTGTAGCTTTGGGCAAGAATGAGTTGACGGCGTCTTTCTTGGAGAAGATTACTGATTCTAAGAAACTGCAGATTGTTGTCTTCGATGTTTCGGAGTTTGATTACGAACAAATCCTCGAAGTTTTTGCAGTAGCTCCTTCTCCTTTGAGGAAAATAGGATTCTATCATCAGGATTCTGGCATGCTGATTACAGATACAGAAGTAATAAAATAAGGTGTACAAGTGTAGAAAGTCATGGAAAATAGTAAAAATCCTCAGATAAAACTTCGGGCAATGGAGCCGGAAGACTTGGAATTCATGTATGGAGTTGAGAATGATGACAGGTTGTGGAATGTAGGTGTTACCAATGTTCCTTATTCCAGAAGTATGCTTCTGGACTATATTACATCAGCCACTGGCGACATTTTTGCTGACAAGCAGGTGCGGTTGATGATAGATAATGAAGTCGGAGAGACGATAGGTATGGTTGATTTGATGGATTTTTCTCCTATTCACCGCCGTGCAGAGTTGGGGTTGGTCATCCGGAAGGAGTATCGCGGACGGGGTTATGCTTCTGCTGTTTTAGATAAAATAGCGGATTATGGAAGAAAAGTGATACATTTGCATCAAATTTATGCGATTGTGCCAGAACATAATGAAAAATGTATAAAAGTGCTCGAACTCTCTGATTTTCAGAAAACTACGAGGTTGAATGCATGGCTTTTTGATGGCAAGAAGTATAGTGATGCGATTTTTTTTCAAAAATTCTTGTAAAAAAGTTGCCGAAAAAATTGGTGGAATCAAAAAAATGTAGTACCTTTGCACTCGCAAATGAGAAATGAGCTTCAAGCTAATGAGATTTGTTACTTGAAGGTGCGTTAGTTCAGTTGGTTAGAATGCCTGCCTGTCACGCAGGAGGTCACGAGTTCGAGTCTCGTACGCACCGCAAAGTACATTTCGAATTTAGCATCTTGAAGGTGCGTTAGTTCAGTTGGTTAGAATGCCTGCCTGTCACGCAGGAGGTCACGAGTTCGAGTCTCGTACGCACCGCAAAGTACATTTCGAATTTAGCATCTTGAAGGTGCGTTAGTTCAGTTGGTTAGAATGCCTGCCTGTCACGCAGGAGGTCACGAGTTCGAGTCTCGTACGCACCGCAGAAAGCAATCTCAATTTGAGGTTGCTTTTTTTGTTTTACAGCTTTGTTTTTTCCCTTTTCTATTTCTTGGTTCTATGGAAATTTAGTGGGGGTGCAGCAATAACATTGAAAGAATACCAATGAAGCTTACTCCATTGCGCAACGAAGTAAGCTTCATTGGCAATAAGAGTAAGCTTCGATGGTGATTGAAGTAGGGTTATTAAGATACGTCTTAACTCCTTAACTCCTTTCACTTCCTGATATGCGAAAGCTCAGAAGGATATTTTTAGTAAAAATCGGTGCATTTGTTTGCAGTTATGATTATTTTTTTGTATTTTTGTCCCAAAGTATCACATAGATAAACATTTCTAAAGATGGATGCATTGAAATTATACCCTGTGGGTATCCAAACTTTTGAGCGAATTCGAAAAGAAGATAAGCTCTATGTTGATAAGACGGAATACATTTACAGAATGACGCATTCTGGTGGATGTTATTTCTTCTTGAGCCGACCACGCCGTTTTGGTAAGTCATTATTGACTTCAACTTTTCAAAGCTATTTTGAGGGTAAGAAAGAACTCTTTAAAGGACTTGCCATCGAAAAATTGGAGCAGGAGTGGACGGAATATCCTGTGCTGCATTTTGATATGTCGGGTGGCAAGCATATGGAAAAGAAGGAGTTGGAAGAATATTTGGGCTATCAATTGGCTAAGAAAGAGGCTACGTATGGTATTACAACACCTCAGAATGGAGCAAATAATCGTCTGACCGATTTGATTCAGACTGCTTATCGAAAGACAGGCAAGCAAGTTGTCGTGCTCATCGATGAGTATGATGCTCCTTTGTTGGATGTAGTACACGAAGAAACTTCCTTGCAGGTTCTTCGCAACGTGATGCGCAATTTCTACAGCCCATTGAAAATGTGCGAGCCTTACCTCCGCTTTGTTTTCTTGACGGGCATCACCAAGTTCTCGCAGATGAGCATCTTTAGTGAACTGAATAACATCACGAATGTGAGCATGCTGCCTCAGTATGCGGGAATTTGTGGTATCACCAAGGAAGAAGTGGTGAACCAAATGTCGGCGGATGTTGATGCTTTGGGCGAGAAGTTGGGTAAGACAAGAGAGGAGACGCTTGCGGCTCTCGGGGAGTACTATGATGGTTATCATTTTGCGAGTGAATCTCCTGACGTATTCAATCCATTCAGCTTGCTCAATGCCATGGCAAATGGCAATTTGGATTACTATTGGTTTGCCTCTGGCACGCCTACTTACTTGATCAACATGCTCAACAAGTTCCAGGTGATGCCATCTGAGATAGGTGGCAGCGAGGCTGATAAGTCGGAGTTTGATGCTCCAACCGAGAAGATGACCACCATTATGCCGTTGCTCTATCAGAGTGGCTACATCACCATCAAGGGCTATGACCCAGAGACGGAACTCTATCTCTTGGACATTCCGAACAAGGAGATTCGTGTAGGCTTGTATCGTTGTCTTTTACCTTATTATATAGGTATGAATACGGTGAAGGGTACCACGACCATCGCCAAAATGTCGGCTGCCATCCGTCGCAACAACATTGATGGAGCACTTGAGATGCTCCAGACTTATCTCGGCACGATTCCTTATTGTGACAATACGGATTATGAGGGACATTATCAGCAGATGATGTATGTCATCTTCTCCATCCTCGACAATTACGTGGATGTGGAGGTTCACACGCCAAAGGGACGTGTCGATATGGTGCTCCGTACCGCCACCCATCTCTACCTCTTTGAGTTGAAACTAAACCAAAGTGCTGATGTGGCAATGAAACAGATCGACTTGAAGGAGTATGCGAAGCGTTTCGCCCTCTGCGGTCTGCCAATCGTTAAGGTGGGTATCAACTTTGATGTGGAGACGCATACCATCAAGGATTGGAAGGTAGAAGAAGAAAAAAATGTTGTACTTTTGCAGGAAAAGAGATTAAAATAACGATGAAGAAACTTTCAGTAATCATATATTTGGCAATGGGTGCATGTGCCTCGCCGGTGTTGGCGCAAAGCAATCAGGCTTTGCGAGATTCTTTGGCTCATGCCACGGATATTCTTGCTTACCATCCCGACAGTATTGATCTTCGATTGAAGAAAGCGGCATGGAATATCCAGTTGGAACAATGGAATTATGCGAAGGATGATCTGGATAAGGTTTTGTATTTAAATAATACCAACATAGCAGGACTGTTTTATCGTGCCTTTGTTAATGAGAAGTTGAACAGATACAACTTTGCCCGGCTCGACTACCAGAATCTTCTGGTTCTTGTGCCTGGTAATTTTCAAGCGCAGTTGGGTTTGGCTTTGCTCAATCAGAAAGACTTGCATTTTACGGAAGCTTATGATGGCATCAATAATCTGATAGAACAGTATCCGGATAGTGCCATCGCTTATGCAGCCCGTGGCGGTATGGAAAAGGAAAAGGGGCAGTTAGAGCTGGCGGAGTATGATTATGCGCAGGCTATTGCTCGGGATAGCGCCAATCAGGATTATCTTATCAATCATGTTGATTTGCTCGTCAAGTTGGGGAGGAAACAGGAAGCATACGCTGATTTGGAGCGTCTTTTAAAGTTAGGCGTAGCGCCAGGACAGTTGCGCGATTTCTATATTCGTTTGAGAACCAAGAAGAAATAGTTGTCTTGGTTCTCCTTTTTCGTTGTTTTTTTGTCTCACAGGTTTTTCTTGGGGGATTTTGCTTCATGATTTTTCTTGGGACGTTTTTTGTCACGCAGATTTCGCAGATGACGCAGATTTTTTTCGTGGGAGTTTTTTTGTCCCACAGATTTCACAGATTTCCACAGATTTTTTATGGAATCTCTAATGAATCGCTTTGTCCAATCCCAGGGGGATATCTGCAACGACCGAACAGGTCGCCTCCGCGAAATTCCGTGTCGTCCGATGATGAAAAAAATCTGCGTCATCTGCGAAATCTGCGTGACTAAAAAAACGTCCCAAGAAAAATCTGTGTATATCTGTGAAATCTGTGGGACTTTTTACAACCTTAGGGGGTATCTGCAACGACCGAACAGGTCGCCTCCGCGAAAATCCGTGAGTAATCGCTTCAGCAGGAAACCTCCGAATAAATTCCGTGTCATCCGATGAATAAAAATCTGCGTCATCTGCGAAATTTGCGTGACAAAAAATCCCACGCAGATATTCTTATTTGTCTATAATTCAGTTCTTTTTGACCTAATTTATTAAAAACTTTTTTGCAAAGTCAAGTTTTATTTGTATCTTTGCATCGTTTTAGTTGATAAAATAATAAAGTAAGAAATTAAATAGATAAGAATGAAAAGAAGGAATCTTCTATCAGCAGCATTACTTTCTTTAGTACTTTTTTCGGGTTGCGATTCGGTGTTTGACGTGCATCCTTATGATGTGAGGGTGAAAGGACAGACCCAGATTAATTCGACGATGATCACGAAGATAGAAAATGCCGTTAAGTCACAAGACACCATCCGTTTTGCTTTTATCAGCGACTCGCATCAGTGGTTGAACGACTTGTCTGATTTGGTGGGTGATATCAACAAGCGCGACAGTATCGATTTTGTAATTCATGGGGGTGACATTACAGACTTCGGTTCTACGCGAGAGTTTGAATGGACTCGTGATAAATTATTCAAACTCAATAAGCCTTTTGTCGTACTATTGGGTAATCACGACTGCTTAGGTACGGGCAATCAGGCCTATGAGAAGATGTTCGGCAATCCGGATTTCAGCTTTATCGCTGGACGAGTCAAGTTTGTCTGTCTTAATACCAATGCCATCGAATATGATTATTCTATGGCAGTTCCTAATTTCGATTACATGGAGGAAGAAGTGACCAGTCGGGCTGATGAGTTCGACCGGACCGTTGTATGCATGCATGCCGCTCCTTATACAGAGCAGTTTAATAATAATGTGGCAAAGGTATTTAATTACTATACCCAGAACTTTCCGAAACTGATGTTTTGCCTGTATGGTCATGGGCATCACACGGAACAGACTGATATCTACAAGAATGGCATCATGTATTATCAGGTAGGCAATACGCCGAAGCGAGAGTATTATATATTTAAGATAACCCCAAAAGACTACAGCTATGAGATTATTAAATTCTAAACGGATCATGTTGATGGCTTTGGCGTTGTGTGTGATCAATACGGGCTTGTTTGCTGAAAGTCCTGATACCACCCGTTACGACAAGCGTATTCATCATTATCGCCAGAATTGGGAGTCACTGATACCTACCCAGTTGATATTACAGACTTGTGGCAATATGGGGCTTTTCTCTGTTGGAGTAGGATGGGACTATGGCAAGCGTGGACAATGGGAGACTCAGTTGCTGTTTGGTTATATTCCCAAATACAGTTCCCATTCCGCAAAAATGACGATCACGCTCAAGGAGAATTATATCCCTTGGTCTATCAATCTCAAGAAGGGCTGGTCCTTTGAACCATTGGAGTGTGGATTGTATTTCAATACAGTCATCGGACAGGATTTCTGGACGAAGCAGCCAACGAAGTATCAGAGTGGCTATTATCCTTTTTCCACCCGTATTCGCCCGAACATATTTATCGGTGAGCGTTTTTCCAAGGAAATTCCTAAGAATAAGCGTAAGTTCATCAAAAGTTTTTCGTTTTTCTATGAATTGGGCACCAATGACATTTACTTCATGCGCTTATATCGCAATGGAGGAAAGGCGGAATTCTGGGATGTCTTCGGATTGTCGCTGGGTCTCAAGGCCCAGTTGTTCTGATATTCCTATTTTCATCGGATGATGCGGAATTAATTTTTATTCTATTTCCAGACAGACCACTCCGTTGGAGAAATCGTGAATGGAGTAGTGGGTGTCACCCTGGATGAGCAGTCCCTGATAAGGGCGATTAAGCATATAATCTCTTTTCGTATCATCATCTTCCTGGATGGTGATACGAAAGGAGCCGCTGAGGGCTACGTAGAACTTGTAGCTTTCTTTTTCTGTGTATTTTTCCAAATCTTTACCCTGGCAGATGCCATATAGATATTCCACGCGATGGATATGGAAAGGGATGTTTTTCATCTCTTCCGTCACAGTCAGACTACCCCTTGGGTCGAATATTTTGGGCAACAGTATGATTTCTTCTTTCTTTTCCATTGTCTTTTTCTTTATTAATAATAACGGCTAATTTTCTAATTTATTATATGAAAGAATACATGCATTAAATGAAAGAATACATGCTATCATAAAACTAAAGATCGGCTACCTTCACAGGCAGCCGATCTACATTCAATAGGTATTAGTTTTCTTTAAGGTAAAAAGATTGTATTCAGGATAACGTTTGCAAAGATAATAAATTAAATTGAAAACCCCAAGGCTTTACTTGTTTTTTTTAATAAAAATATTTTTTTTCTAAAAATAGTTTGGCTGATTCGAGGTATTTCTTTATATTTGCAATCGATATGGCGAAAACTACGTTAGGATTTTTCCTCTGTAGTTAACTAACGGACTTTTTTTTAAAAAAATTATAATTATGAACAAAATGATGAAATGGCTTTTTGTAGCCGTTGCGTTTACAGGTATGTGCGCGTGCTCAGGTGAGGATGCTTTGCAGCAGTCTTCACAGGTTGAAACTTCCAGTGTTAGTTTCAGTTTCTTTGATTCGACCGTAGAGAAATTTGGAGAGGCCAATCTTTCGAATGGTGCGATGGAAGCAAATGGGGGATCTATTACCCGGGCAGGTGATAGTCTCCTTACGGGCGATGTCCAGACCCGAGCTGATGATAACACAGCTACTACGTGGAAAAAGAGATTTACCCGTCTCGACATTGCCATTATTCCAGTCAATTCCAGTCGGAAAATTCAGTATATCCATCAGGCTGATGCCACTCAGGATGGTTTCGGTTCTGCTACTTTGCGTTTGCCTATTGGCAAGTACAAGATGGTGGCTATTGCCAGCAAGGTGAAAGGAGAGGTGAATATCGTTTCGGCAGAGAAGGTTACTTTTCCGGAAAATGAAAAACTGGACGATATGGCTTATGTCTGCAAGGATATCGAGGTGAAGAGTGGCAGCAACACCTTCAATTGTAAGTTGGAGCGAGCTATTTCCCTTCTGAAATTCAAGTCTACCGATAATCTGCCTGTTGGTTTTTCCAATATTGAAGCTTCTTTGGTGGGAAATGTTAGCCGGGTATTCAATCCTACTACGGGTTATGGTGTCGTAGATGCTGGTGGCAATACGCACAATAGAAGTTGGAGTCTTGCAAAAGCTACATCAGGAAAGCCTTTGTCTGTTTCTATCTATGTTTTTCTCGCATCTGAGAAGGAAACCATTCAGGCAGATTTGAAAATATATAATATTGATAATGAGGTTGCTAAGGCGCTTCATTTTGATCAGGTGATTCTCCAGCAGAATCACGTTACTACTTATACGGGTCCTCTGTTTACTTCTGGTAGTGCTTTCGAGTTTACCTTTGAAAATTCTGATCTCTTGAAGTCTGGTTATGACAAGACATTTGGTGATGATGGTCTGACGAAATAGGAACATTGTGGTCCTGTTATATCGTTTTTTTGTCCCACAGATTTCACAGATATACACAGATTTTTCTTGGGACGTTTTTTAAGTCACGCAGATTTCGCAGATGACGCAGATTTTTTCATCATCGGATGACACGGAATTTATTCGGATATTTCTTGCTGCGGCGATTACTCACGGAATTTCGCAGAGGCGACCTGTTCGGTCGTTGCAGATACCCCCTGAGATCGGACAAAGCGCTTCACCAGAGATTCCATAAAAAATCTGTGTATATCTGTGAAATCTGTGGGACAAAAATAATCCCACGAAGAAAAATCTGTGTAAATCTGTGAAATCTGTGGGACCAAACCCTCCCACGAAGAAAAATCTGCGTCATCTGCGAAATCTGCGTGACCAAAAAATAATAGCAGCACATATCGGGCGTGAGCCATTGGCCAGCGGCCAAAGTTCCGCGAAAATCCGATGAAAATTTTATCCCACAGATTTCACAGATATACACAGATTTTTCTTGGGACGTTTTTTGTCCCACAGATTTCACAGAGATACGCAGATTTTTATTTGCCTATAGTCTTGCCCTTATTTTTGTTCTTCTTCTTTTTCTTTTTGATTCCGAACAGGTCCTTCAGTCCGTTGAAGTCCTTCTTCATGATAAGACCGAAGCCCTGGGTGTTCAGACTGTTCTTGGTGAAGTAACGGTCGTTGGTCTGGTTGTACATTCTCACGGCGAGATTACCATTCGGAAAGATGAGGTAACGCAGGTCGAAGTCACCGATAAAACTCTGGGTGGCATTGGCATTATCCCTGTAGCCGAACTGTCCGTTGAAGAGCAGACGGTTGTTGAACAGGCGACCGCTCAGAATACCCTCATATTCCGCATTGCTGAAGCCCTCGTCTCCCGTAGAGATGTTGGCACCGAAATTCCATTCGTTGCTTTTCACCAGACTGGAGAGAACAGTGTTGATCTGCTGTGAGATGGTACCGCTCAGAAGACTCTGCATGGCAAGCGAAGTCTGACTCTGTTGCGCAGCATCCTCAGTAGCCTGATTGTTCTTCGTCTGTGCATAGAATCTTCCGATACCGAGCAGATAGAGCACCTGCTGGTTCATCTCCTCCTGCGAATTGATGAGCGAATAGATCATCTGTTTTGCATCACTGTTTACCGTAGGCAGGTCCATCGAGAAATCTACGCTCGGTGCATTTGGCGTGCCCTTGATATTCATGAGACAATCTACTCGGATATTGTTGCTGGAGAAGGAGCGACCGATGTTCAAGTCGCTCAGCGGCACTCCGTTCACCACGTATTTAGCCTGAAGGTTGAGTGCAGCCTTATATGGATTACCACCGAAGTTGATGGTTCCTCCCGGCAAGAACTCGAAATCCTTCTTGATGATGTTCTGGATGGTCAACTTATAAATACCGTGATCCACCAAATAGTTGCCAAACATATCAAACGAACCCTTGTTGAAATAGTTGGCTCTGATTACGCCGTTTCCGTTGAGCGTAATGTAGTCACCGCTCTGTGGATCCATGAGTAATTTGAGCGTCAGGTTCTGGTTGGTATTCACCAGGAAGTTGATGCGCATATCCGATTCCATATCGTCGTCGTCATCATCCTTTTTGGTGTTCTTTGTGAATGAGAAAGGCTTTTCCCACTCAGGTGTAGCATCATTCCAGTGGATGAAACTCTTGTCGCTGATGGCATCCGGACTTGCCACGTTATAAACGAAGATAGAACCGTGCTCCGGTACGGCATCGATGTCGATGACGGTCTCACCGCTCTTGCCGTGTATGCCCACGTCTCCCGTAGCATATACCGTGCCGTAGAAGGTGTTATCGCCAAATTCCCGGATGTCATATCCCAAGAAGTTCTTTGCCTTCAGGTCGAGGTCGTAGCTCAACTTGGTGAGGTGCTTATGATGGATGCCACCGTTTACCACGGCTATGTTGTTGTTGCAGTCGTAGATGGTATCGTTTATCAGCAGGATGTCGTCAGGGATGGCATGAGCACGGAGTCTGTCAAAGTGATATTCGGTGCCCAACTGCTTCATGTGCATCTTACCGCTTATTTCTATGTCGCCCACGAGGTTGATTTTCTTCAGGTCGCCCACTACGTTCACCTTTCCGTGACCCTGTGCCTCAAGATGATCCATGAAACTGCCACAGAAGTTCTCCATGAATTTCATATTGGTTCCGGCGGCCTCAATACCGAGGTCGATATAGTTGCGCTTAGGAGATACATAACCGTTGATGTAGGTCTGTCGTCCTGGTCCTTCATCAGCAGTAGCCCTGATGTCTATCTGTTCGTCTTCCTTGTTGAAGTTTACGAAGGCATGGAGAATGCCCATCGGTCCGTTCTCGAAGGTGAAGTCCTGGATGTCCAACTTGGCGTAGGCATCCGGATCCTGGAAGATAGACTTCACGACAGCCTTTCCTGTCGCTTTTCCTGTGAAATCCACCGAGTGGAAGTTGACGAGGTTGAGGATGTATGCCACATCTACGTCCTTCAGGTCAGCCACGATGGAATCCTCCTTGTTAGGAGTAGCCATACCATTGATGATGACGTGCTGTTTGTCGTGTTTCACTACGAAATTATCCACGGTGAGGTGGTTTTTGTGGTATTCCACGGTAGATGCCTTCACATCCCATTGCGTATCTCCCAACATCAGGCTGGAAGGTTTTACGCTGGTCTGTATGGTCAACTGTCCCTGTTCATTCTTTGAGAATCGGGTATCAGCATTCAGCAAACCGCTTACTGGCAGCTTGGATGAATGGTTATTATAATTGAGTAATGTAGAGAGCACATTGTCTGCCGCCGCTGCTTTCAGTTTGATTTCCGGAGCCTTCTCGTAAGGCATACCCTGTGTGATGCGTGCTTCCAGGTTGAGCGCATTGTCCAGGGTGGTGAGTTCCAAGTTTCCGTTGTGGAACGGTTTGCCGTTATAACTGAAGAGTGGGGCACTGAGGTAGAGGTTCAACTCATTGCTCTGTTCCGATATGTTTCCGTTGATGTGGATAGGCGAACTGATAGCTAATGGAATGCCTAATATCTTGTTGAGCACCTCGGTAGAATAGATGTTGCCCTGCAGGGTGAAGTCATTGTCTCCCTTCGCCTTCGTCTTCTTGATGCCAGGCAGTGTAGGCAATTTTTCTGCTATCATGTTCTGTATGCTCGATACTAACGTAGAGAGATTGTATTGTCCTCTGGCATGCAGGCTCATGAAAGGAGCTTCCAGATCGAGATAACTGTCGCTGCTCTGGTTGTTGGCGCTCAGGTCGATATCGTCGAGACTGTAGTCCTTGTCTGCCATCTTCACTCCGAGAATGGAAGGTTGCAGATGGTCGATATGCGTATTGATGGCATACTTGTTGCCCTTCATGGCATAGTTTCCCTCAATGTCCACGCGGATGTTCGGGTCGTCGATGGAGGCGAGTCCCTTTACGATTCCGTGGTTGTACTGTCCGTCCAGACGGATATTGCGGAAACTGTATTTATTGTAGTCGAAACGGCTGATTTCACCTTTTGCCACCAGATGGTCCTTGTTGCCTTTCACCTCGATGGTAGTAGCCACCTGTCCGAAGGTTTTGTTGGCTAAGATGCGGTCGAGGGCAATACCCTTGGTCGCTATTTTAGCTTGGATATTTTTGCCGTTCTTGGAGAGTTGGATGTCAGCATTTCCAGCGCCCGTTTCCAATCTTCCCTTCGAACTGAGTCTGTCTCCACGACCGCTGAGATGGCCCACATAGTGGATGCCTCCGAGACGGGTCACTTCTTGAGGAACATTCATTTTCTTGCCTAAATTATGAGAGATGAAACTGATGCCCCCTTCGGTCAGGTTGAGATTGGCGATATCCACATCCCATGCCGGACGGCTGTTCCAGTCGCTGATTCTTCCTTTAGCCTGCAGATTGATGCTGCCGCTTCCTGTCTTGAAGTTAATCTTCTGACATCTCAGTGAGGTAGAGGTGCCTGTAAACTGTGTGTCGAAGAATACGGCATCCTCGAAATGACGGAAGATAGGGAGCAGGCAGGCGATGTCTGACAGGGTGATTTTCGACTGTTCGATACTGCCCGAATATTGCAGACTTGGCATCACCAACTTCCCGTTATCAAATCGGTAAGTGGCATGTATGTCGCCTAAGGTGATATCAGAATGTGGCAACTGCAGTTCAAACTCCTTCAGCGAAGCTTCACGCTTGTCGGCCACCAACTTAAAACTGAGAGAATTCAGTTGAAGTCCTGATTTATCGCGGAACGCTAATTTCTTGATATGCAGATTGATAGCGTCATCAGTGATGTGATTGGCAATGATGTGGGTCGAGAGGTCGCTGATGCTGATATGAGCAGGTGAGAAGACCCCGGGTTGAGAAGCGATATACCGCTTGTCATACTTCACTGCACCGTGTCGGATGATCAGACTTCCTATGTGCAGGTCGAGTGGCGTATGCTTGGTGGTATCCTTGGAAGCCAATGAGTCGAGCACGAACTGGAAGTTGTGCTTGCTCTGTGCCGTCTGCTGATACAGGTTGGCTTTCAGACCGAACAGCTGTGCCGATGCGATGGAAATCTTATGGTTGAGCAGAGGCAGCAAACTGACCTTTGCCGAAATTCTGGACGCATAGATCATGCTGTCGCCTTTCTGGTCGTACATCATCACGTCATCAATGATGATACGGTTGAAGAAACCTAAATTCACGCTTCCCACCGTCACTTTCGTATCGAATTTATCGGCGAGCGCACTTGAAACCTGAGAACCCAAGAAGTGCTGTACTGGAGAGAGGTGTACCAATACAGTGAGCAGAACATAGACACCTACCAGTGTCCAGATGATGCCGTTGAATATATGTTTTAACTTTTTCAGAGCGTTACAATTTATGTGATTAGCGGCAGAATCGAAGTGAATTTTGCAAAGTGTATTTGACAAAATCTTTCGAGCCGCTGAATATTTATTAATTTTTTTGGCAAAAATACTGCTTTTTTATTACAATACCGAATAATTCGCCCTTTTTTCTTTCCATTCTTACTTTTTTTTGCTAATTTTGCAGCAATGTTTGCAGTTTTTAATGTATAAAGTCTCTGTTTAGCCGACATTTTGACTTGTGAGTCAACGGGAATGAGACGAAGGGAAAAAGTCCCACAGATTACGCAGATTTACGCAGATTTATCTTCACTGGCGAAGATGCAGTATGAAAGATAATTCGTGAGAACTGTAGGAGATGAAAGAAATAGTTTTCAACGAAAGTAATAAGAACGAAAATCAGTTTATATAAATATTTAATATGTAGTTATGGCAAATGTAATTAAGTTACGTAAAGGCTTGGACATTAACCTGAAGGGGAAGGCTTCCAAGGATGTTGCGCTGCAAGTGTCAGAGACTGACGAGTATGCACTCGTTCCTGAGGCTTTTGTAGGTGTTACTCCTAAGGTAGTAGTGCGCGAGGGTGACCATGTCAATGCCGGTGATGCCTTGTTTGTCAATAAGGCATGCCCAGAGGTGAAGTTTGCCTCACCTGTGAGTGGTGTTGTGACCGCCATAGAGAGGGGTGACCGCCGCAAGGTACTCTGCATCAAGGTAAAGGCCGATGCTGAGCAGACCTCAACGGATTTCGGTAAGAAGATCGTGGATGAGATGGATGGCGATGCTGTCAAGCAGGCTTTGCTTGAGGCGGGACTTTTCGGATACATCAACCAGTTGCCTTACGCTATGTCAACAACTCCAGACACAACGCCTAAGGCAATTTTCGTTTCCACACTTCGTGATATGCCGTTGGCAGCCGACTTTGAGGTGGAACTTCTCGGCAACGAGCAGGCATTCAAGACTGGTCTTATCGCATTGAGCAAGATCGCCAAGACTTACCTCGGTGCAGGTGTCAACCAGCCAAATGTAGCATTGATGGCAAGCAAGGGGGTAGAATTGAATATCTTCGACGGTCCTTGTCCTGCTGGTAATGTGGGTGTACAGGTCAACCATATCGACCCAGTCAACAAGGGTGAGGTGGTATGGACAGTAGATCCTGCAGCCGTTATCTTCTTCGGTCGCCTCTTCCTTACTGGTAAGGTGGATCTCAGCAAGAGGGTAGCAGTAGCCGGTAGCGAAATCAAGACTCCAGGTTATGCTGAAGTATTGGTAGGTACCCCTTTGAGTACTTTTGTAGCCGACCAGTTGAAAACTACTGAGCACGTGCGAGTTATCAATGGCAATCCTCTGACAGGTACTCAAGCATCACTTGCCTCTTATGTAGGTGGACACACCTCAGAGATCACCGCTATTCCAGAGGGTGACGACAAGGATGAGATGCTGGGCTGGATACTTCCACGCACCGATCAGTTCTCTACATCCCGCAGCTATTTCTCATGGCTTTTCGGCAAGAAGAAGGAATATGCGCTGGATGCACGTGTGAAGGGTGGTGAGCGCCACATGATCATGAGCGGCGAGTACGACTCAGTATTGCCAATGGACATCTATGGTGAGTATCTCATCAAGGCCATCATCACAGGCGATATCGATAAGCAGGAGCAACTCGGTATCTACGAGGTGAGCCCAGAAGACTTTGCTGTAGCTGAGTTTGTAGATAGTTCCAAGCTCGAACTCCAGAAGATTGTACGTGACGGTTTGAATACCTTGCGTAAGGAGAATGCTTAATTTAATGAATAAATAAAAAATGAGTGCATTAAGAAATTATCTCAATAAGATAAAGCCTAACTTCCAGGAGGGAGGTAAGCTTCATGCCTTCGAGAGTGTCTTCGATGGTTTCGAGAGTTTCCTGTACGTGCCTAACACGACAGCGAAGAGCGGAGCTAATATTCACGACTCTATCGACTCGAAGCGCATCATGAGCTTTGTGGTAATCGCCCTGATTCCTGCATTGCTCTTCGGTATGTATAATGTGGGATACCAGAATTTCAAGGCTGCCGGTACATTGGATACTGCCAGCTTCATCGAGGTCTTCGGCTTCGGATTCTTAGCTGTCCTCCCTAAGTTGCTGGTTAGCTACATCGTGGGTCTCGGCATCGAGTTTGCCTGGGCTCAGTGGAAGCACGAGGAAATCCAGGAGGGTTATCTCGTCAGCGGTATCATCATCCCATTGATCATTCCTATCACTACACCGCTCTGGATGCTTGCCTTGGCTTGCGCCTTCGCAGTTATCTTCTGCAAGGAAATCTTCGGTGGTACAGGTATGAACATCTTCAATGTGGCTGTAGGTGCCCGTATGTTCCTCTTCTTCTCATATCCATTGGCTATGAGTGGTGATAAGGTTTGGATTGCCAAGGATGCCATCTTCGGTCTCGGCAACACCTTGCCTGACGGATTCACAGCGGCTACTCCGCTCGGACAGTTGGCTCAGAACATTACGCCTACCGCTAATCTCTGCGACGCCATCACAGGTTTCATCCCGGGCTGTATTGGTGAGACATCTGTCATCGCCATTGCCATCGGTGCCATTATCCTTCTCTGGACAGGTATCGCATCTTGGAAGACCATGGGTTCTGTATTCGCAGGTGGTATCGTGATGGCGCTTATCTTCCAGGCGCTCGGCATGACTCCTATCGCTTGGTATGAGCACATCGTTCTCGGTGGTTTCTGCTTCGGTGCCGTATTCATGGCTACCGACCCTGTAACCTCTGCCCGTACAGAAAAGGGTAAGTACTTCTACGGATTCTTCATCGGTGCCATCGCCGTGATCGTACGTGTGATGAACCCAGGTTATCCAGAGGGTATGATGCTCGCTATCTTCTTCGGCAATATGTTTGCTCCACTCATCGACTACTGTGTAGTACAGAGCAACATCTCTCGCCGTGCTAAACGTGCAATTAAATAATGTAGGAGGAATGTAGATATGAAGACAAATTCAAATAGCTATACTATTATCTATTCGGTTATCATCGTGGTAATCGTAGCATTCCTGCTCGCATTCGTGTCTTCTTCATTGAAGGCAACACAGGATGCTAACGTGGCACTGGATACTCAGAAGCAGATTCTGAACTCACTCAACCTCCGCGACCTCGACAATGCAACTGCGGCTGCCAAATATAAAGAGGTGGTAAAGGCTGAGAAGGAGAAGGACGGCATGAAGTATTACGAGTGCGAGATTGATGGTCAGAAGAAGACTGTATATTCTGTAAAGGGTATGGGTCTCTGGGGCGGTATTTCAGGCTTCATCGCCGTGGATGCCGACAACAATACCATCTATGGCGTATATTTCAACCACGAAGGCGAGACAGCCGGACTCGGTGCTGAAATCAAGGACAACCTGAAGTGGCAGCAGAAGTTCCAGGGCAAGAAGATTCACAAGGATGGCGTACAGGGCATCGCGCTCGGCGTTGAGAAAGACGCTCCAGCAGGCGACCCAAACAATGTGGATGCCGTGACAGGTGCTACATTGACATCCGATGGTGTGGATGCTATGCTCAAGGAAGGTCTTGCTAAATTCATTAAATAATTAAGCGATATTATGGCATTATTTAGTAAACAAAATAAGGAGGCATTCATCAAGCCATTGAACGGTGACAACCCTGTCCTCGTCCAGGTGCTTGGTATCTGTAGTGCCTTGGCTGTTACTTCACAGTTGAAGCCAGCCATTGTGATGGGACTTGCCGTTACGATCATCACGGCATTCTCTAATGTGATTATTTCCATCATCCGCAACACCATCCCTCAGCGCATCCGTATCATCGTTCAGCTGGTAGTGGTTGCTGCCTTGGTTACCATCGTGAGCCAGGTGTTGAAGGCTTTCGCCTATGATGTGAGCGTGCAGCTCTCAGTGTATGTAGGTCTGATCATCACCAACTGTATCCTGATGGGTCGTTTGGAGGCATTTGCCATGATGAACAAGCCTTGGCCTTCATTCCTCGATGGTGTAGGTAATGGTTTGGGTTACGCCCTCATCCTCGTGATTGTGGGTGCAGTACGTGAGCTTTTAGGCCGTGGCTCATTGCTCGGTTTCCAGCTGATTCCAGAGGGAGCTTACGATTTCGGATATGTTAACAACGGTATGATGACGATGCCAGCGATGGCGCTGATTCTCGTTGGATGTGTAATCTGGGTACATCGTGCCTATATTTATAAGGAGGAGAAGTAAGATGGAGCACGCAATAAGTTTGTTTTTCCGTTCGATTTTCGTCGATAACATGATCTTTGCCTACTTCTTGGGTATGTGTTCATACTTGGCTGTATCTAAGAACGTGAAGACCTCTTTGGGATTGGGTCTTGCAGTAACCTTCGTGTTGCTCATCACCGTACCAGTAGATTATCTCCTGCAGACCAAGGTGCTCAGCGCTGACGGAATCTTAGGTGTGGATCTCACTTATCTGAGTTTCATCCTCTTCATCGCCGTCATCGCCGGTATCGTGCAGTTGGTCGAGATGGTTGTAGAGAAGTTCTCTCCATCGCTCTATGCAGCTTTGGGTATCTTCCTGCCATTGATTGCCGTAAACTGTGCCATCATGGGTGCATCACTCTTCATGCAGCAGCGCATCCTGATGGATCCTACCAATACTCAGGCTATCACCTCAGTATGGGATAGCATCGTATATGCAGTAGGTTCCGGTCTCGGTTGGACACTCGCCATCGTCTTGATGGGTGCCATCCGCGAGAAGATGCAGTATTGCGACGTGCCAAAGCCATTGCAGGGACTCGGCATCACATTTATCACAGTAGGCCTCATGGCAATGGCTATGCTTTGCTTCTCAGGCTTGAAAATCTAAAATAGGAGGACTATAGATATGGGTAATACATCATTTATATTGGCTAGTATCGGAGTTTTCCTCGTAGTGATTCTCCTATTAGTTATCATCCTGCTCGTGGCTAAGAAGTATCTCAGCCCAAGCGGAAATGTAAATATCGAAATCAATGGCGACAAGACCATCAACGTGCCTCAGGGCAGCAGTTTGATGACTACGCTGAATGAGAACGGCATCTTCCTGCCTTCTGCCTGCGGCGGTAAGGCAAGTTGCGGCCAGTGTAAGGTTCAGGTGCTCGAAGGCGGCGGCGAGATTCTCGATTCCGAGAAGCCTCACTTCACCCGTAAGCAGATCAAGGACCACTGGCGCTTAGGATGCCAGTGCAAGGTGAAGGGCGACCTGAAGATCAAGGTGCCTGAGAGTGTGATGGGCGTGAAAGAGTGGGAGTGCGAGGTAATCTCCAACAAGAACGTTTCCAGCTTCATCAAGGAGTTCAAGGTGGCTCTGCCTCCAGGCGAGCACATGGACTTCGTTCCGGGTTCTTACGCTCAGATCAAGATTCCTGCATACGACTGCATCGATTACGACAAGGACTTCGACAAGGATCTCATTGGTGAGGAGTACATCGGAGCATGGAAGAAGTTCAACATCTTCTCTCTCAAGGCTCACAATCCAGAGCCTACTGTTCGTGCTTACTCTATGGCGAACTATCCAGACGAGGGTGACATCATCACCTTGACCGTTCGTATCGCCACAACTCCATTCTTGCCACGTCCACAGGTAGGATTCCAGAACGTACCAACAGGTATCGCTTCTTCTTACATCTTCTCATTGAAGCCAGGCGACAAGGTAATGATGAGTGGTCCTTACGGTGACTTCCATCCTAACTTCACTTCTGGCAAGGAGATGATCTGGATTGGTGGTGGTGCCGGTATGGCTCCATTGCGTGCGCAGATTATGCACATGACCAAGACATTGCATACTACCGACCGTGAGTTGCACTTCTTCTATGGTGCTCGTGCGTTGGGTGAGGCGTTCTTCCTGGAGGACTTCTGGGAGCTTGAGAAGGAATTCCCTAACTTCCACTTCCATCTTTCACTCGACCGCAAGGACCCAGTGGCAGATGCTCAGGGCGTGAAGTACTACGAGGGATTTGCTGTTAACTGCATCCGTGATACCTACTTGAAGGATCACGAGGCACCAGAGGATTGCGAGTACTATCTCTGCGGACCTCCAATGTTGATCAAGACCGTAACCGATTATCTGGATTCTCTGGGAGTAGATCCTGAGAGCATCATGTATGATAACTTCGGATAAAGATAATAAAATAAGCCGTTCGAGGGTGTGTCATAAGTCCATGACGCACCCTTTTTATTTCCTACAAATACTTTTATAATTTCCCTTCTCTGCTCGGGTATTTTTTCTCCTTGCCCACGCAAGAATTTTTCCGTGGGCAGGGAAAAATAAAAGTGAGTACAGAGACGGAAATAATGCACCTAATTTCTCGAAAATTACAGCTGGATGAAGAAGCGCTTTTTTACAACTTAACGATGCGCATCATTAACACCTAACGATGCGCATCATTGACACCTAACGATGCGCATCATTAGACCTTAATAAAGCGCATCATTAGACCTCAATAAAACTTAGACCTCAATAAAGCGCTTTGTTAGAGCTTATAAATGTATTTCCTTTGAGGAAATGCTTTATAAAATGAGGGTGCGTCATGGCTTATGACACACCCTCGTTTTTTGTATTGTTAACAGACTTCTTGACTATAAATCTTGGTAGTTTGTCATTTTTTTCCTAATTTTGCATCACGTTATCCGTCACAATGGATCAACAGTGACAGAATCGCATCAAAATAATAGAAATCAAAAAGAAAGAAGAATTATGAAATACCTCTTATTTTCGGATATACATGGCTGCTTGCCAGCATTAGAACGGGCACTCGACTTCTATGAGGCTCAGAAGTGTGATATGATGTGCATCATGGGTGACATCATCAACTATGGTCCCCGCAACCGCATTCCGGAGGGCATCGACCCTAAGGGCATCGTGGAGCGCCTCAATGGTCTGGCAGACCAAATTATCGCCGTACGTGGCAACTGTGATGCCGAGGTCGATCAGATGCTGCTCGATTTCCCTATCATGGAAACCTACGCCCTGCTCGTGGATAACGGCAAGCGATACCTGCTGACCCACGGACATATATATAATAAGGAGAATATGCCTAAGGGACCTTATGATGCCATCATCTACGGTCATTCTCATCTCTGGGAACTGTCGCATTCCGACCGTGCCATCTGCAATACGGGCAGCATCATCTTCCCTAAGGGCGGCAATCCTCCTACCATCGCCACCTTAGAGGGCGGCAAGTTCACCATGTACAATTTGGATACATTGGAAGTCATGGCTACCATGGAGGTGTAATCAAAAAAGGAAAATCCTAACAATATGATCGAGGAATATCAAATCAGAATTCTGCCAGAACAGGCAGCGAGCGAGGAAGGCATCAAGCGCTATCTCGCCAAGGAAAAGGGGTTGGATGTGAGAACACTCAACCAGGTGAGGGTGCTCAAGAGAAGCATCGATGCCCGCCAGCGCACCATCTTTGTCAATCTCAAGGTGCGTGCCTATATCAATGAGTTTCCGCAGGACGACCAGTATGTCCATACGGAATATCCCGACGTGAGCAGTAAGCCTTGTGTCATCGTGGTGGGAGAGGGACCTGGCGGTCTCTTTGCTTCCCTCAAACTCATCGAATTGGGTTACAGACCGGTGGTTTTGGAGCGTGGCAAGGATGTGCGTGAGCGCAAGAAAGACCTCAGTAATATCACCAAGACCCAGAAGGTGGATGGCGAGAGCAACTACTGTTTTGGTGAGGGTGGCGCAGGTGCCTATAGTGATGGCAAACTTTATACCCGCAGCAAGAAACGTGGTAGTGTGGATAAGATACTGAATGTGTTCTGTCAGCATGGAGCCAATACGAATATCTTAGCTGATGCCCATCCGCATATCGGTACCGATAAGTTGCCGCGTGTCATCGAGAATATGCGCAATACCATTCTCCAGTGTGGTGGTGAGGTGCATTTCCAGACCAAGATGACCCGCCTGGTCTTGGAGGGCGACAAGGTGATAGGTGTGGAGGCTGTCAACCTGCCGACGGGTGCGGAGGAAAACTACCGTGGACCTGTGATCTTGGCTACCGGTCATAGTGCCCGTGATGTGTATCGTTATCTCGCTTCTTCCAAGATAGAGATTGAGGCGAAGGGCATTGCGGTGGGTGTTCGTCTGGAGCATCCTTCTCAGATCATCGATCAGATACAGTATCACAACAAGAACGGTCGTGGCAAGTATCTGCCTGCAGCCGAATACAGTTTTGTAACCCAGGTGGATGGCAGGGGTGTATATAGTTTCTGTATGTGTCCGGGCGGTTTTGTGATTCCTGCAGCTACGGGTCCAGAACAGCTTGTGGTCAACGGTATGAGTCCGAGCAACCGTGGTACGGCATGGAGCAATTCGGGCATGGTGGTGGAGACGCATCCTGAAGATGTAGCGCCATTTGTGAAGGATCATCAGGCAGTGTTGGAGGAAATCGAACTTCGCAGACAGGAGGATTCTTCACTCTTCACTTCTCACTCTTCCCTTCAAATGATGTATTTCCAGGAGATCTTGGAGAAACAGTGCTGGCAGCAGGGCAACATGAAGCAGACGGCGCCATCTCAGCGCATGGCCGACTTCGTGAACAACCGTTTGAGTTACGACCTGCCTAAGAGCAGTTATGCGCCGGGTCTGGTATCCAGTCCGCTTCATTTCTGGATGCCGTCATTTGTGAGCAAGCGTCTGCAGGAAGGATTCAAGACATTCGGCAAGAATGCGCATGGTTTCCTGACCAATGAGGCGATACTGATAGCGACGGAGACTCGCACCTCTTCCCCGGTCCGCATCGTTCGCGACCGTGAAACCTTGCAGCATGTCCGCATCCAGGGTCTCTTCCCTTGTGGTGAGGGAGCCGGCTATGCTGGTGGCATCGTTTCCGCAGGCGTGGATGGAGAGCGCTGTGCCGAAATGTGTGCGCAGTATATGGAGCAGCTGTGATTTAAAATAATCAAATAAAAGTTGATAATTATGGTAGAGACAAACGATAGAAGATTGCCTGTAGGTATCCAGTCCTTTGAGGAAATCAGAAGGGAAGGGTATCTTTATGTTGACAAGACAGATATCATCTGGCAACTTGCCAATAGAGGGAAAAAATATAATTACCTGAGCCGCCCACGCCGTTTTGGTAAGTCTGTGCTTGTTGATACGATCGAAGCTTATTTCTTAGGAAAGAAAGAACTCTTTGAGGGCTTGAAAATCATGGATTTAGAGACGGAATGGGTGAAACGTCCTGTCATCAGACTTGATATGAGTCGTGCTGGCGCTGAACCGAAAACATTACGATCTTATTTAGATCTTACTTTTGATAGACTGGAGGAGGAGTATGGTATTACTCCTAAACCTACAGCCCAGCTTGCCGACCGTTTTGATGCCATCATCCAAACAGCCTGCAAGCAGACTGGACAGCAGGTGGCGATTCTTATTGATGAATACGATTCTCCATTGCAGCATTCCTGGAAACCCCCTGAGCATGAGGCGTGCACAAATGTCTATAGAGAAGTGTTTGCCATACTCAAGGCAGATGATAAATACGAGAAGTTTGTCTTTATCACAGGTATCACCAAGTTTACACAGATTTCCCTTTTTTCTGTGCTCAATAACCTGAGCAATATCAGTTTTGATCCAGAATATGCTGCCATCTGCGGTATTACGAAGGAAGAAGCTCTCCGTGATTTCAAGCCTGAAATCAGTAAATTGGCAGCCAAGAACGACTGGACTTTCGATGAAGCCGTAGCACAATTGACGGCTTATTATGATGGTTATCATTTCAGTTATGAGAATATGGTGGATGTATTCAATCCATTCAGTCTCATCAATGCCCTTTCTGATTTTAGATTGAAGAACTATTGGGCTTCATCAGGTGCAACCTCGCTGCTTCCAAAGTTTGTGGATGATATGGAAATAAGGATGAAAGATTTTGAAAATTGTCCGATAGACAGCGATACTTTAGAGACCTCGGATGTGACAGGTGGAGGAGCAGAATTATTCCTCTATCAGTCTGGCTACCTCACAATCAAGGGATACATGGAGGGAATTTATTTGTTAGGCATTCCAAACAATGAAGTTCGCAGGGCTCTTTATAAGATAGTGTTACCTGTCTTGACGTTGAAAACTGAAGCCCAAGTCATATCTACTCAAAATATGTTGTTGTATTCGCTGAAACTTGGCAATCTTCCCGAAGCCATGAAATGTCTGAAAGCTCTCATTTCGGATGTACCTTACAGCAACAAGAAACTGGCAAGTATGGACATGGAGGAGCGATACCGCCTGATTCTGAGCACCATCTTCAATGCCATCGGTTGTCGGGTGGAAGTAGAGAAGATGATTGCTACAGGCAGAATTGATATGGTGGTAGAGACTATCAATATTGTCTATGTATTAGAACTGAAATTGAGCAATAATGGCGGTGTTGATGCTGCCGCAGAGCAGATAAAAGCCAAGCAATATGCCGAACCATTCCAGGCTGACAAGCGCAAAGTAATAGCCCTTGCCATAGAACTGGATGAGTTAGGAAAAGGATTGATTGATTGGAAAGCAATATAAAAAATCGGCGCATTTCCCGTATTTTTTGGGGAAATGTGCCGATTTTATGTTATTCTTACCACGTCAACGCTTTCTGAGCCTCTTTGTTAGGAATATCAAGCGTAAATAGCTTAGTTTCAGGGTCATAATCCTTAATGGTTATACAACCACTTTGGTAGAGAATAGGCAAAATTGAATTCATGTGTTTACCACCAGCCATGCTGAAATGCAGGACAGGATATTCCGTCCAGTCCTTTTCCAACTTTTCAATAGCAGGTCCTTTGAAGAGTTCCTTCTTTCCCTGGAAATAACTCTTACAGGTAGAAACCAATAGTGACTTTCCGCAGGCGTGGATGGAGAGCGCTGTGCCGAAATGTGTGCGCAGTATATGGAGCAGCTGTGATTTAAAAAAATCAAATATAAAAAACACCTGAGCATCATTTCGCTGCTCAGGTGTTTTTGTCGGAATATTTAGGCTTACATCACGTCTTCTATTTTCCAATCTGTAATATTATGTGTAGCGACATCAAAGTTGATGCCTACCTTTACGATTGGCAAGCCACATAGAGCAAAACGTTTAGTATATTCCTTGAGGTCAATCTGCTTCATCGCTGCAGCTGCATCCTTATTGAGTTTCAACTCAAAGAGATAGAGATGCGTAGCAGTTCTCAGTACCATATCCACTCTTCCTGACGGAGTGCGAACTTCTACGTCCACGTAATTATCAAGAATAGAGAATATCACATACATCATCTGCTGATAATGCCCCTCTGAATCCGCATTGTTGCAATACGGAACCGTGGCAAGAAAAGCTTGAAGCATCTGCAAAGCCCCATTCATATCATTACGGCGAATAAGAGCCGACATCTTTGCGATGGTGGTTGCTCCCTTAGGCGTAGTCATACCTATATAATTAGGTAAGAGACTGCGATATAGTCCTACACGAATCTCCTTGTTCGGGATGTCAAGCGTAAAAAGCTCAGTTTCAGGGTCGTATCCTTTTATAGTTATATAACCACTTTGATACAGTAAAGGCATGATGGACACCATCATTTCGGTCGGTGCGTCAAAGTCTGATTTGTCAGCCTCACAACGTCCTATATCAGAAGGCATTACCTGAAATTTCTTAAGCATTTCTATCAGATAGGTAGGTGTGCCTGAAGTAAACCAATAATAATCCAACTTACTTTTAGCCATAGCATTCAATAGACTATATGGATTGAAGATGTCGGGGGACTGGGCAGCAAAGTGATAACCATCATAAAATTCTTGCAATGCAACAAGAGTCTGAATTCGGGTTAGATTCATCTTAACTGCCAAAGCATCAACATCTGCTGACATCTGAGTCTCCAATTCCTCCTTGGTAATACCGCAGATTCCAGCGTACTCATGATCCATGCTGATATTGGTGATATTATTGAGTTCACTGAAGATGCTCATCTGCGAAAATTTAGTGATGCCAGTGAGGAAAACAAAGCGAAGCATAGGTTCGCAGTCTTTCAAAGGACTATAGAAATTACGCATGACATTGCGCAAATCTTTCAAATGAGCATCTTCATGCACAACATCAAGTAGGGGAGCATCATACTCATCAATGAGTACAACCACCTGCTTGCCAGTTTGCTGATAAGCTTTAATAATTAAATCTGCCAAACGGGTATTAGGATCCTGACGTGGAGTATCAATACCAAAAAGTTTCTCCAGTTTATTCAATTCGAAATCCAAATATCTTTCCAGCTGGTCTTTCTCCATGTGTTTACCGCCAGCCATGCTGAAATGCAGGACAGGATATTCCGTCCAGTCCTTTTCCAACTTTTCAATAGCGAGTCCTTTGAAGAGTTCCTTCTTTCCCAGAAAATAACT
>NZ_QTXV01000040.1:29346-33509 GCF_003461825.1 Prevotella sp. AM42-24
GGGAGCATCATACTCATCAATGAGTACAACCACCTGCTTGCCAGTTTGCTGATAAGCTTTAATAATTAAATCTGCCAAACGGGTATTAGGATCCTGACGTGGAGTATCAATACCAAAAAGTTTCTCCAGTTTATTCAATTCGAAATCCAAATATCTTTCCAGCTGGTCTTTCTCCATGTGTTTACCGCCAGCCATGCTGAAATGCAGGACAGGATATTCCGTCCAGTCCTTTTCCAACTTTTCAATAGCGAGTCCTTTGAAGAGTTCCTTCTTTCCCAGAAAATAACTCTTAAAGGTAGAAACCAACAATGACTTTCCGAAACGGCGTGGACGGCTTAAGAAGAAATGTTTGCCACCGCTATGAGTCATGCGATAGACATATTCCGTCTTATCTACGTACAGCAGATTTCGGGTGATGATTTCCTCGAAAGTCTGGATTCCTACTGGATATAATTTCAATTCTGCCATGGTTTGTTCTTTTAAGTTTCTGGTGATAATACCTTATCAGCCTATTTGCTTTTGCAAAGCTAATCATTTTATTCGGAATAACAAAGGAAAAAGGCTAAAATCTGCTGCTTGTGCAATCGATTGCATTAAAATAAGTGTAGAAATATGGGGTAAAAGTGAACAGGTTTTAGATATTTTTACTATCTTTGCCCGATAAAAGTTAGTATAATAAAAGTTTCTGACTCAGTAATGGATATTGCTAAAAGCATGTTCATCTTAAAAAAAATAGACAAAGTTAAAAATGACGTATAAGTTCCTAAAAGAAGTGATGATTATCTAACAGAACAGTTTCAAGGTCATCTACCTGCTCATAGAAGCTTAGAACAACATATAAATAATAACTTAACTAAAATAAAAGATGAAAAGATTTTTTACGTTTTTAATGGCGGTTTGGGCTTTATTGTCCCTATCGCAAACGGTAAAGGCAGTCGATGTCACTGTCTATTTCCAATGTCCGAGTACCGGATTTGAGGTCAAGGATAATGATAATCATGTTTATACCTCTAAGGTGACCAAGAAACTCTGTTTGAAATTGAGAAATATTCTCCTTGTAAAAATGGTTTAAAGCTATATAATTATGAAGAAAAGATTTACACTAATGATGATGGTGTTATGCTTCTTAATGAGCATACCACTGAAAATGATGGCTGAAACTGTCACTATTCACTACATCGATGATGAGAAATGGGGTGATATTTGGGCTTATGTTTATCAGAAAGGTGGTGAAGAAATAGGTCCCAAGTGGCATGGAACTAAGTGTGAAAATATTAAGACGAATGCTGACGGAACAAGAGAGGCTACGTGGACTCTCAATTTGGGAGACAATTTAGCTTCTAATGCCTGCGTTGTATTCAATGATGGAATAGATAATGGTTATAAGCATCCTTCTTCTGGTGGTTGGGAAGTTATTGATGGTGCCTCCTATAACAAAGGTGGTAAAATAACTTCTTCTTCAGAAGGTGGCGGCAGCGGCACAGGTGGCGGCAGCGGCAGCACAACTGAAGAGTGGAATACTGTGACAACTAATCGTCTCACAGGAAAAAAATATACTCAGGGTTTCTATCTCGCTGGTAACTTCTTTACCTTTGATACAGATGGGATAAATTATGACGATGCTGTGTTCAAGTTCCAGCAGCAGAAGGATATTAATGAAAGTGCAAGAACTGCATATGATATATATATGGTTGAGATACCTGCTTCTCTTACTGCTAAAGCTCAGCTTATGTATGTGAACGAGAATGGAGAAAAAACTGGTATCTTTGGTCCAGGAACTGCGAATAAAAAAATTGATAAGGATTTTCCTGCAACGGGGCAAAGTACCGAATGGGCTAATCCTACAACGGGGCAAAGTACCGAATGGGCTGGTATAACACCTAATGAAAGTACAAATCTCTTTGACAAGACAAAGAATTATTGGGATTTTTCTACTCGTAATGTGTCTAAAAGTGAATATTCTGATGGATTGTACGAAGTATATATTGCTGTAGAAAAGAATACTCATGAGCCAAAGATGTGGAAGATTACACATATAGCAGATAAGCGTGTAGCTTACTTCCTCAGCAATACTCTTGATGCAACAGCTATGCCTCTTTATGATACTTACAAATTAATAAATCGAGATACTAACCCCCAATTTTACAATAATTTCTTTGGTACTGTCAATCTCGCTGCAAATCGTTCGTACTATGTAATATCTAATTATATTTATAATAACGATAAGGTTGATGATGCGAAAGATTATGGAACTATTCATGGATTTTATCTGGAAAGAATTCCGAGTCCAACGACAAATAAGTTATTCTTACAAGGTAATGGTGGACTTGATTTTAAAGGTACTTTTCCTGATAATTTGATTTTTCCAAATGGAGCTCCATTAAAGGTTGATAAAAATTATTGGGGTACGCGAATTGTAGAATATAATCCTTCAAGGGGAAATGGAGATAAGGCTGTATACGGTTTTTGTGGTGACCTTCAGCTGCGTACAGACCGTGTAGTGCTTAACTCTGTATCTTTGGTAGGTGATGCTATTCCTGGTACATTAAATGCGAATGGTACATGGAATTACAAATCTAATGCTGCAGATATGGTTTATGATGAAACTGAGCAGTGTTATAAGGCGAGAGTCGTTACTACTAAAGAAGCTTATGGAAAAAAGTTCAGATTTGTAGGTAACCGTGATCCCCAAATCACTTGGTATGAGAATACTGATGGTGCTGAGCCTAAGGAGATGGCTAAGAATCCTTATGATTCTAAGGATCCAAAAGTAGTTGGTCATACCGCAGATGCTAATGATCCTAATAAGGTTAATTATACACAGAAGGGTGAAAACTCAGAAGAAGATTGGAATATCATCTGGAACCGCCCTGCAGGTCGATGGACAGTACGTCTTTACTTCAATACCTATAGTGATGGTGAAAAACCAGTTACTGACTATTATTACACCATTACTGCAAATAGGGATATGGAGTTACACGATTTAGAGGACGTGGTTTATGGTTCTGAAGACAACAAGCAAAAAATAACTAATTTGCTTGGCTATAGGTATATGAGAACATGGAGTGCACAAAAGTCATGGAAGATTTCTGATAAGGTTGATATCTATGTGGTTAGTAGCATCAGCGCAGATGATAAATCTGGTGCTGTTAAGATGACTCTAAAGAATATTAATGAATATGTATCTAAGGATGACCGTGTGATTCCTGCTAATACTGGTGTGATTCTTGCAACAAATTGGGATAATGTTTCTAATAAGATACCTGGAGCTAAATTCAAATCTCGTGAAGATTTTAAATCCTACAATAATTTGGTAATTCCTATGGAGGAGTATAAAGATGTTGTAGAATATCAGAAGGATAAAAACTGCTTGGAGCCAATTCTTGTTTCACGTGTGATTCCTTCATCTGACAAGGATAATTACAATTATTTCTTTGGATACTATAATGCCCAGATTGCTACAGGTGATAAAAAATATGGAGCAAATGATTATCTTCTTGGATTCTGGATTTCTAAAGGTAGCAAGCCATACTTAAGTAACTGTAGTTATTTGCCAATACCTAAGAAAACTGCGGCAACGATGAAATATCTTGGTACAAATTATGTTGATTTTGAATCTGTTGGCAGTGCGAAGAAGGTTCCTGGAGTCATATTTGACTTTGATAATGTTGGCGGTACAACAGGTATCAACGAGGTGGTAAATCAGAGCACTAAGTTGAACGATGGCAAATACTACACCCTGAGTGGTCAGCAGGTAGAGAAGCCTACAGCAGGTGGAATCTATATCCACAACGGCAGAAAGTTCGTGGTTAAGTAACTATAAGTATTGTAGAACAAGTAAGCAAAGAATAAAATGAAAAAGAAATATATACAACCGAATGTTTCAGTAAGTTTTGTAGTTGTGGGGTCACAACTGTTGGGACAATCGCAATATGAAGGAATTGAATATGGGCCAGGCGGAATTGGTGGAGGTCTCTCCAAGGAAAATAACTTCTCTTCTTGGGATTACGATTTCGACGAGGAGGATGAATCAGAATCTAATTCCAGCAGCAAGTCGCTCTGGGATTAAGTGAAAATTCAGATGAAATGAGTTTGAAACAAAAATATACAGAGTTTATATAACAAACTTTTATTAATCATCTTTTACTAAAGTTAGGCGAGGA
>NZ_QTXV01000041.1:0-33043 GCF_003461825.1 Prevotella sp. AM42-24
CTTCTTGATTTTCAATCAAAGTCCAATTTAGAGCGAGTTAGCTCCATTAACATTCACCTTGCAGCCACCATCGGTATAGGTTGTAAGAGTGTTAATAACAATCTGCTTGCCAGTAATTATATCACCGGTTACTTCGTCTTCAGTGAGCTGGATTCCAGAATCATCATCGCTACAACTTGCCAAACAAAGCAAAGCTGCTAATGCCATAAAAATCATTCTAAATTTCATACGCTTCTTTATATTAAAGGGTTATAACTATTTAATAAACGCAAATCGTTTTCAAAACTTGCATGAGATTTCTCTTTCTGCTTTTTTATATTCTATCTCTCTACAAGAGTATTACTTTTACGTATTGCTCAAATTCAATGTGTACCAACAAGAAGTAGTGAAGAAATTCCTTGCATACTTAATTTTCCAAGCAAAACGAGGCAACAACGATGGAGTAAGCTTGAACTTCTGCTTATAATGAGGATTGATAAACCAAAACTTCTTGTCAACAACAGAAAATGCACATCTTTTTATCAATTTTTCAAATAACTCTATACTTGTTCTGCACTCTTTTATGCTCATCAGCTCGCTTATAGTACCATCTTCCTCTTTGCATAGTTTCAATAATGAATTATACATAGAGTTTGGTAGCAGATGTATGAACGGAAAGTGCGAACAGAGTTTGCTTCGGCAAATCTGTTGATGTCCACCAAACGGCATCTGCCATGCAGGGAATCCGACAAAGAGAACGCCTGTTGACTTTAGAAAACTTTTGAGGTGTAACAGAAATTCTCCTTTCGTTGGAACATGTTCTATTACATCATGTAATAGAATCACGTCAAACTTTTCCTCTTCATTGATTGGCGCAAGGTATTTCATAAAGTCGCAACACACGAATGTGGCATTTTCGCAGATTTCCGAAAAGTATGCTTTCGCATCTATTATTCTGCATTCTGCTATGTCTATTCCTGTAACTCTACAGCCAAGTTGGGCAAAGGGGACTAAATTGCCTCCTTCGCCACACCCCACCTCTAATACTCTACTTTTCGAAGTCAACTTTTTGAAAGTAGATAAGTAGCTGACGTAAAACTCTTTTGATGTAATTTCCAAGTCATGGAAGTACATCTTTCTATCTGTATGTCTTTTCTGCATATCTATATAATGTTTTGACCTTTTATCATATAGATACAAATTTGCCAAAAAGACTGCATGCAAAAAGAGACTTTTTACCAAGAGAACCTTATTCCAAACGGAACGGTAAATGTGAATGGACGTTCTGTCCAAGCATTCTTAATACAGCTACCATTCGGAATGTACCAATTCATGGTTGGTTCTATAAACAGATTCAGATTTGGTGCAAAGTGATATTGGATTCCGATGTTTGTATTTACAGACCACTGTATCGGGAGCATCAGTTTCCAATCTGTTGTGTACGCAGACTTATCTCCAACGATATAATCTGCATCAGTTTTTCCATATATAGGAATCAGAATACCAGTACCTACAGAACCATAAGTTGACAATCTCTTGAACTTCATAAATTGATAAGACAGTTTGAAAGGAACACCAAGATAGTGGAGCTTTTGTTCCTTGTCAACACGATAGCTGCCAGTACCAAGAATGAGATATGATTTCAGATAAGAATATTGAAGTCCTGTCTCTAAACTCCATCTTTTACCTATGTTTTTATTTACAGCAATGCTCAATGTTATTGGCTTGTCATGATGTTCTACTTCTACTATTTCTCCACTATTGTGGTCTGCAATATCTGCCATGGCTACATTTTCTGTAGTAGGGTCTGCCTGAGATATGCGATGTAGCTCTTTTGCATAGTCTTCCCATGTCGTGAAATACTTCCCAGAAGGGATGGTTGGGTCTGTTGGCAGGTCCGGACCAGAAGGCAAATCATTAGTAATATCGTTACTTTTCATAAACTTACATACACTCTGTACAAGAGTCGTACCCAAAGAACCTGCAGCCAGTAATTGCCACTTATTCCTTTTGTGAACCTCAATATTTTCTGTAATCCATAATTCCTTATAGAGATTAGGGGCGATGATAGAATCTTTTACCAAGATACTATCAGTTCTATTTACAGCAAACTGCTTTTCATCTTGCAAGGTATCTGTTATATTGGCAATTATATTATGTTTTATTTCCGTTGTGTCATCACGCATTGCTGCTATAGTCTCCATGGATAGTATCTTGTGATAATGAGTACATGGATTCTGCTTTGGGGTACAGTTTGTAGAGTCAACATCGTTCTTTGATGCTGGACTAACTTGACCTTTTATTTTACGTCTGCGTGTTATATTGGTATCATTTTCTGAAAGAAGCTGTTTTTGGGTTATAAGTTGCTTATATACAGGAATAATGATGAGGACCAATACCATAATTAGTATTGTTCTCTTGCTCAATTTGTTTCTCAACAAAGCCTTAGCTCTCGCTAATTGCGAAGAAGAACTGTGTGGAGCTATATCAAGCAACTTTGCAATTTCCTGATGAGACAAACCATCTAGCACAGAAAGCTTGAATACCTTTTTGTATCCAACTGGTAATTTATCAATTTCAGCCATAATATCCTCGTATTGGATAGAAGATACTGTATTTCTACAATCATCACAGCTGTCAATCACACTTTCATCTATATCTGATAAAGAAATATATCTAAATGTATTACCCTTTTCTTTGTATTTTAATGCAAGATTAGAAGTTATACTTGTAAGCCATTGACCGAATCTGTTAGGATTCTTCAAATCTTTCAAAGATACAAGCGCTAGTATAAATGCATCTTGGACAAGGTCATCAATGACATCCTTGTCCTCTTTAAGAATATTGATACATATACCTTTCATTTTAGGATAATATATCTGATACAATGTGCTGAAAGCACTATTATCTCCTTGTTTTGCTTTAAATACTAAAGTTTGTATATTTGAATCCATGAGTATATTATTTTGCACAATTTATCCATATATAGATATGAAACCAGCATGAATACTGCACGAAAAATTGTTAAAGAACATAAAAGCGCTTGATTATTTGCATATATCAAATAATAATTGTACATTTGTGGAGAAAATATAAACATCGAAGATTATGGCACTTAAGTTATATCCATTAGGCATACAGACTTTCGAGCGAATCCGCAAGGAAAACAAGCTCTATATCGACAAGACGGAATACGTTTACCGCCTGACGCACACCAGCGGTACCTATTTCTTCTTGGGACGTCCGCGCCGCTTTGGAAAATCCCTGTTTCTCACCACCCTCCAGAGTTACTTTGAAGGCAAGAAAGACTTATTCAATGGTCTTGCCATCGAAAAGCTGGAAAAGGAGTGGACAGAATATCCTGTGCTCCACTTTGATTTGAGCGGAGGGAAACACATGAATAAAGAACAGCTGGAGAGATATCTCGCATTCATTCTGGAAACAGAAGAAAAGAAATGGGGTATCACACAGCCACAAATTGATGCCAATAACCGATTGACAGAACTGATCAATACTGCATACGAGAAATCCGGAAAACAGGTAGTTGTGCTTATTGATGAATATGATGCGCCCATGCTGGATGTGGCTCACGAGCAAGAGCAGTTGGATACCTTGCGCAATATCATGCGCAACTTTTTCAGTCCTTTGAAATACAGCGAAGCTAAACTACGCTTTGTCTTCCTGACAGGCATCACCAAGTTCTCGCAAATCAGCATCTTCAGCGAACTGAACAACATCACCAACATATCCATGAATGATGACTATGCTGGTATCTGTGGCATCACCAAAGAAGAACTTCTGATGCAGATGTCGGAAGATATTGAGGAGCTTGCCCGAAGAAGAAACATAACGAAAGAGCAAGTAATCGACAAGTTGAAAGAGAATTATGACGGCTATCATTTCACAAGATTCTCACCTGATATCTTCAATCCATATAGCCTGCTGAATTGCTTTGCAGAAAACAAGTTCGGATCCTATTGGTTTACTTCCGGCACTCCAACTTATCTCATCAATATGATGCGCAAATATCAGGTAGTTCCAACAGACGTCATCACACGAGTGGAGGCTGATGCCAGCGAGTTTGATGTTCCTACGGAGAATATGCCAACCATCATGCCGCTGCTTTACCAAAGTGGATATATCACCATCAAGGAATATCATGAAGACTACAACTATTACGTTCTTGATGTTCCTAACAAGGAGGTAAAAATGGGACTGACCAAGGCACTGATTCCATCATACGTCACACAGAATACGCTTGCAACAACCAATACAGCCCGTCGTATCGCACAGGCATTGGATAAGCAGAATATGGAGGAGGCATTAACCTTACTCCAAACATTCCTGGGAACTGTTCCTTACTGCAACAACGCTCATTATGAGGGACATTACCAGCAGATGCTCTTCATCATATTCTCTCTACTTACAGACTATCAGGTGGACGTTGAAGTTCATACACCCAACGGCAGAGTTGATATCGTATTGCTCACCCATACAGACCTTTTCCTGTTGGAGATTAAGCTGGACAGGAGTGCGAAGTCTGCAATGCAGCAAATCAACCTGAAGAACTATCACAAACGATTTGCGCTAAGCGGCAAGCCAATAACCAAGGTCGGCATCAACTTCGACAGTAAAACTGGGAATATCGAAAATTGGGTAATCGAAAAAGCATAAGATAAAAAATGCTTTTACCTTATTTATCCCCTATCACCAAACGCTATTTATCCTTTCTTTTTATACACAAAAGTGTAATTCTTAAGCCGCACTCTTGAGAAATACACTTTTGTGTCAAAGGCTTTTTCCTTAAAAGCTATACTTTTGCAGCAGAAAAATAAAAGAATCAAGCAAAACTGTAGCAATATGAAGGAAAAAGTAATTTTTACCACAACGTTGTGCCTCTCGGCTATGACTCCGATGATGGCGCAGAATATCATCGGCAAGGTGATGAACACCAAGGGAGAACCTTTGGCGTTTGCCAATGTAGTATTATTGAATAGAACAGACTCGGCTTTCATCAAGGGCGCAGTGAGTGGAGAGGATGGCAGCTTTGTCATCGACTCTTCCTGCAATGGTGGAATCATCAAGGTGACCTCCGTAGGCTATAAGACAATCTGCAAGGATTGCACTGGTGAGAATGTGGGCATTATCAAGATGGAAGAAGACAGTAAGATGCTCGGCGAAGTAGTCGTGAAGTCATCCCTGCCTAAGACTATCCTGAAGAATGGCGGAATGACGACAACCATTGTCGGATCCGTACTTGAGAAGGCAGGAACCATGGAGAACCTGCTCGACCGCATCCCTAACGTGTCTGCCCAGAATGGCAGCATCAAGGTATTCGGACGCGGTGAGCCTGTTATCTATATCAATGGACGACAGATGAGAGACAAGAGCGAGCTGGACCGTTTGCATTCAGATAACATCAAGTCGGTGGAAGTCATCACTAACCCTGGTGCTCGTTACGCAGCCAGCACCAAGGCGGTCATCCGTATCACAACGAAGAAGATACAAGGCGAGGGCTTCGGATTTGACGCTACAACAGAAGGATCGTACGACGAGAAAAAGAACATTGGAGGATATGGCAGGCTGAATATGAACTATCGCAAGAATGGATTAGAGCTGAGCGCATACGCTTTTGGAGCAAGACAATACCAGCCAGACAATAAAGACTTACAGCAGAAGACTTATCTTGACAAGACGTGGAACCAGAAAAGTAAGATAAGACAAGTAGGTATTATCGAAGCCATGAACTTTCGATTGGATGCCAGCTACCAGTTGAATGCCAACAACTCTATAGGTGCCAACTTTGGTTTTCTTAGAAATCCTAAGCAAGCATGGAACGGCGATATGAGTTCTTCTATATTGCAAGACGAAGAATTGTCTGAAAATTCTGACAGTCATGCTGATTTCTTTTGGCAGAAGAATAATCTTTCAAGCAATATTTACTATGTAGGAAAGATTGGTAAGCTCAGCATCGATTTCAATACAGATTGGCTATGGTCGAAGGAATACCAGAACGATGTTACCAAAGAGCAATACCAGGAAGTGGGGATGAATGCACAAAGCCAAACGGCTCATTGCTTGACTAACAAGGACTATCATCTGCTCGCTTCCAAGCTGGTGCTTTCTTACCCATTATCAGGAGGTAATTTGTCTTTGGGTGGTGAATATTCCAATACCCATCGTACCTCAAAGTATCAAGTGGTGCCAACTAACTTGGTATCGGATGACGACAGCCGTATTACAGAAAGTATGACATCTTCATTCTTGACCTATTCAAGAGATTTCGGTAATCTGAGTTTGGAGGCAGGTATGAGATACGAGTACATCGACTTCAATTACTATGAATATGGCAAGTATGTGCCTGGGCAAAGCAAGTCGTACGGCAATTGGTTCCCATCGCTTAGCTTATCGATGCCTGTAGGCAAGGTACAGATGCAATTGAGCTATGCAGCCGACATTAATCGTCCTTCCTATCATAATTTGCGCAGTGGCATTCAGTATGACAACCGATACACGTATGAAACGGGAAATCCATTTCTGGTATCTCAGATAAGCAGAAATCTCAACTACGAGTTGGCTTACAAATGGTTGACATTCGACATGACCTACAGTCATACTTCCAATCCGATTATATCCACTGTGGAGACTTATAAGGATAATCCTGCAATAGGCTTGTTGAAGCCTTTGAATGGGAATTCGTATAATGACGTAGAGGCATCCATCAACTTGCGCCCTTCGTTTGGCATTTGGTATCCTTCGTTTACTGCATCCGTTGACAAGCAATGGTTTGATATGGAGACGCACGATGGAAAAGCGCTCAACAAGCCAATGGCTTCTTTCCGTTTTGACAATACGCTCAACACCAAATTGGGAATGTTTACGTTGATGATGTCGTATATCACGAAAGGCCATGAAGAGAATCAGTATCTGTACAAGCCAATGTTTTGCACGAATGTTTCTGCATATAAGGCTTTCTTGAAAGACCGTTTGTCGTTTCAGCTCTTCATCTATGATTTGTTCGGGACAAACGATAGCCACATGATTGCTCATTTTGGCAAAATAAAGGAAATGGTATATGATGGACTGTCAACAAGTAAAGTGTCGCTTACTGTACGATATAAGTTCAATACTACAAGAAGCAAGTATAAGGGTACGGGTGCAGGAGAAAGTCAGAAGAACAGAATGTAATCTGCCTATCTGCAGCATCCGGTAATGGTGTAATGACAAAAAATCTCTCTATAAATGAACAACCCAATAAAATTGTTGATTAGTGGCGCAGACATGGGAGGCTTGATAGCCTCCTGTGCCTTGCACCATGACTTCCATGAAAGCCATCGGCAGGAAGATAGATTTCAAATCTATCGCATAGAAAAGGATACGCTGACGATGGAAGATGTGGATGCATGCGACTTGTCGGGCATCCGATATGCGGTGAATGCAACCTTGCATGACAACGAAGCCTCTTTTGCTTTCGATGAGAAATGCAAGGAGCAGGGCATCACCGTTATCCATGCCGTCAATCTTGGCAAGGCTGCCTTTCTCGCTGTAGAGAAACCGAAAGGCTATCCATTCAGCGAAGTAGTGAAAAAAGGAACGGATGATTTCCGTTGCTCACTGGGCAAGTATATCTCGCAGTACGGTATGTTCTGGCAGATGCCCTTGCCTTGGATAGATGAAGCTATCAGGCATTATTCTGAGGAGTCTTTCCCGCAACTGGGCATCGGGGCATATATTACCGCCGGCTATTGTGCCAACATCCTCGTAAACCTTGCGGAAGGCAAGGAGGTGAAATACTTCCCCAAGTTCTATCTCTCGCCATTGTTGGAAGAGATATGATTGCGATTATATCATCTGATAGTTCGTGGCATGAAACAGCGCTTCGGCAATGTTCTTCACGCCCATCTTGGCGAAAAGGTTGCGCTTGCAAGCCTTTATAGTGTCAACCGATTTGCATAGTCGGTCGGCAATATCATTCATCGTGTAACCTTGGGCAGACAATCTCAAAACATCTCTCTCAGTCTCGCTCAAGGTTATGCCTTCTTTCTTTTCCCACTTGTGGCGCAATGTGGAATATTCAAAATAGCTACGCTCACCATTCTTCTGCATGATGATATGTCCCGGTTCATCGGTTGCTGCCAATGATACGGTGCAGAGGGCAAGCCAGATTCTTCCATCATCTGAAAGAAGTATCGGAGTGAGTTGATGATGAATCAATCGGCTATGTCTGCCATTGGTAAGATGAAAGTCGTACGAGATGGTAGAGTCGAGGCGGTCGCCCACAGGCAATTCGTTGAAAAGGTCAAAACCTTTCTTGTTCACTTCGAGCAGCATCTGCAGGTCGGCATCCGGAACATGGTCGATATACATCTGATAGCCAGCCTCCATCAGTTGCTCGGGTTCCAATCCGCAGAGATAAGCGAGGTTATCTGATGCATAGATGAAGTCCTGATGAAAATAGTCGATGATATAGACACACTGGTAGGTGCTGCGGGCAAAGGCCTTTGCCGCATTCACCAATAATTCTATCTTGTCGTAATTTTCTCTGTTGATATGATTCACCTCGTTGGAATGGAGGAAGAAATCTTCTTTTTCTTTATTCATAAGCTATTCTGAATATTACTCTTTCAAACTGTTAATCTTGGTACAGACACTCTGCACATGGTCGAGTCCATATAACATTGAACGAGAATCTATTCCCATCCAAGAGAATGTTGTCACCAAAAGACCATCAATTGCATTACGCAATGCCACTTCAAAGCAGCTGACTATTGTAAACATCTCCTGCGACAGACGTAAGCTGTAGCGATACAAAGCCATAGCCTTGCGAGTCTCACCATTCGCAGCATCTTTATATCTCTGCATTCGCTTGGCAGACAAGATTCGTTCAAATTCTAAATATTCCATAAAGATTCGTTCATTTACTTGGTTATAACAAGAAAAAGCACTATCTTTGTAGCGTTGATTCCCGGTAGCCTCTGATTCGTCAAGCTATCGGGTCTTGTTTTTTATACGATTCTTGCCTACAAAAATACATCTTTTTTTGCAATTACGATAATGCCACATTACATAATTACAGAAAATTAACCGTAAAAAGTTATTGATTGAAGGCAGACATGGAGTATGATGGATATCCAAGTCTGCCTTCTATTTTTATGGGTGTATTTGCTTGATGTACATCTTCTTATCCTACTGGTTTCTTTTGGTTTTTCTTTCTTCTCCACAGCAGGAAACCTGTAATAGGCAATGAAGCTGATGTAAGTGCAGCAAATAGCATGATGATTTTGCCTATCCATCCCAAGATGATGCCTTCATGTAGGTCCAAAGTGGCATGAATCAGTTTATCTGCTGGTGTGCCATCCTTGTATCTTCCAGCATATGGACCTGTTCCTTTTAGCTCTTTGAGAGTATATTGGTCAAAGAAGAGGTTGTCTTGTTTATAATAGGAACCTTTCTCATGTACCACACTCACTCTATAGCTTCCCAGGCTATCGGCAGGGAGCACATAGTAGTATTGTACTGCGTTAGGACTCTCTTTTAGAATCTTGGCTTGCAGCAGGTCGATGCTTGCCATTTTACTCTGGATATGGAGAGAATCGGATGGAGGCAAGGTATATGCTTCCATCTGTTTTCCGCCAGAGGCCAGTTGGTAGATGCCATGACTGAACCAATCTAAGCCGAAGATAAGGCCTGTGATACTTACCACTATTATCGGTAGGAGCATGTATATACCCAATACATTATGAAGATCATATACGAATCGTCTCCACTTGAATGGACGATGAAAGGCGAGACGTTTCTTCAGAAGAAGTGTCGTCATATGCTTTGGCATCCAGATGACCAATCCTGTGAGGAGGGTCAGGAAGAAAAGCAAGACTCCATAGCTAACCAAAGGTTTTCCGATGGTTCGAGGAAACCACATATACAGGTGTCCGTTCAAGATAAATCGGTAAAAGTCAAACTCATCGGTTCCTAAGTGGCTAGTATGGATTATCTTTCCGTCATAAGGATTCAGATAAATGGTTGTCTGTCCCTTCTCTCCGAAGTAATCCACCCATACGGCTTCATCCTTTTCGCCTATGGTGATGGCGGAAGGACTTTCTTGGTGGCTTTGTGTGTTGGCAATCTCTATCAGCTTGGAAGGTTGGAGAAAAGGCTGATTCCTTACCTCCACCTTTTTCCAAGGTTGACAGGTTGAGCTGATCTCATCCTTGAAGAGATAGATAGCCCCTGTTATGCTGACAACAAAGACGATGATTCCAGTGGCTAGACCTATCCATAAGTGGAGTAGGTAGCATAATCTTTTGATGTTCATCCGTTCTTGATATATTTTTCCTATTTTCAGCTTTTTTGCTGTTTATGGTAGTTTGAAAAAGCCTCCTACGAAAGATGTGGAGACACGAGTTCCTCTCTCGGCCTTGGCTGTGGCAATATCGGTTCTGTAGATGTAGATGCCATCAGTTGTTGACACCGGCAGGAAAGCGTAGCCGTTTTCAATGAGGCAAGCGAATCTTCTGCCACCATTTCCATTGTGCACAGGAATTCCTTCCACGTCTTTTACAGTTTTGTTTTTGAGGTCGATGATGCAGCATTTTAGGCTTTTGTCGCCCCATCTGTCATTGGCGGTTTGAGGGTTGATGGTGCTCACTTCTGCAAAGACGAGGCCATTGCCGATATATTGGATATGGGCAGGTTTTAACCCACCTGTGGCCTGTTCGAAATCGAAGAAGTAGTCCTCGTCAAAGGTGGTGGATCCCTTCTTGATTCTCAGAAAGCCTGCATGCTTGGTACTTTGAGAGTATCCGTTGGAAATGGCGGAGTTGGACATCACGTAGAGGTTGTCTTCCTCATCCTTGACAAATCCATTGAAGGCGTTCCATGATCCACCAGGTCCCATTCGAGTGTCTTTCATCAGCTTGACAAACTTGAACTCTGGATAGGAATATACCGCTACAAAGCACGTGTCAGTGTAAGCAGTCTCGAATGTTTTGCTATTCATTGGTGTATAAGTAACATAGAGGTTGCCGCCACTATGTGCCATTCCCGTGATGCTTGGCCAGTCGAGCTTATCTATTGGAGAAACAGAAGTCTCGCTGTTTTTGGACGTGATGGCTGCCGTATGGGCATCTACCGTATAAAAAGTCAATTTGTTACCGCTTTCCTTATTGCTTGGCAGTTCCAGGGCCACCATCGTGTTCCCATCCACTTGGCAAAATCCATTGATGGAGTTATTGAAAACGAATTCTCCTTGTTCCTTCAGAAGACCGTCGGAGCCTCTTACCACTCCTGTGGCGTTGGTTACTCCCAGTCCTCCGATGCAGAAGATGGTATTGCCGCCTTGTTGATAATCGTGATAACCATTTTGCTCAATACCTTTTCCTACAGCATTGATGGTTCCTTCCATCAAGTTGTCTGTAGAAACCACGTAATAGGAGGTATTGCCACTGGAGGTTACGCCCAAGCTAAGCACGTAAGGGGCGTTTGGAATCTCTTGCTCGCCACTGAGGTCATCGTCGCATGATGACAGAGTGAGGGATGTCATGGCTATGGTGGCCATGAGCATGATGCTGCTATATAATTTTTTCATTGTCTAATCAAATTTCTTTTAATTCAATGGATGTTATTTGCTGATGTAATATCTGAACTTCATGTTGAATGTTCTGCCTGGTTTTTGCAAGCGATAGTTGTCATACAGTTTCTCGTTAGTGATGTCCGTGCATTCCAATATGACGCTGTATCTGCCATCTTTCATGCTGTAACCCAGAGATACATTGTGACTCAGCTGCTCTGGTATGACCTTCTTGGTGGCCTTGGCTCCCAGTCCGGTGAAGGAGAGATAGTAGCTATGGATATACTGTATGTCATAATTGAGGGAGAGGGTGTTGCCCTTCCACCCGAAATCAAAGAAATTGTAGTCAGCGTGTCCATTCATGAAGAGATATGGAATGTTTGGCAAACGCTGTCCGAAGGTGATGTTCTCAGTGATGCCATCGCCCACGTAGGTATTCTGTGATTTCTCAAACTCCAGCTTGTCCTTGATGTCTTGGTAGGTGAAATTTCCATTGATATGGAGATTTCTCTTGTAAAAATATCCCAGAGAGGCCTCTATACCACGCGTATGCACCTTGCCAATGTTGTCATAACTGGTGGTAGGGTTGCTGGTCAAGCTCACTCCCTTCAAGATGAAGTCCTTGGTGTTTCTATAGATGTAGTTGACCTCTGCCTGCACTCTGTGAGGACCAAAGTTTTGGTCAAAGAGAAGGCCCGCATTGAAGTTGTTGCTACTCTCTGGTTTGAGGTCTGGGTTACTCTTCTGAACCATTCCGTCACCAAACATCTCCACGGTCTCTGGCATACGGAAGGCACGCTCAAAGGAAACCTTGGCTTGCAAAGAAGGTAAGATGTAATAAGTGGCAGCGGCTCCATAACCAAAGCGATGCTTTCTGTCAGACACCTTCTCCCATCGTTGGTTATCGGTGAACTGGTCCATCAGCTTATAGGTGGAGCTATAGAGTCGGTACATCTTACCGAAGATGTTGGCATTCCATCTTTGGAATCTCACCTGATAGCCCAAGCCTGTGATGTTTTTGGTGAGTTGCTGTGGTACATTGTTCATCTCATCGTCTGGGTACATCTTGTCATCGCTCTTTCTGCGCATGGCAGTGAATACATTGTTCAAAGTGACCGACTGGTGGTCATCTATGACGTAGTTCAGATTGGCATTGGCTTGCCACTGGCGTTCCTTGATGGTAGCATCGGTGAGGTAACCTTCACCAGCCGATGTACTGGTAACATATTCCCCCTTCCAGTTATACTTTCTGGCAAGCGTATCTACATTCTGGGTGTTCACGATATTGTACGTGCCATAAAGAGACAAAGACAGTCCTGGCAAGAACAAGTCATCTTTCTTGTACTTAATGCTTGGGATGATGGAGAAACTCTTGGTCTTTACACCACCATACACCGCATCCATTGTGGCTCCTGTTTGTACATTATTCTTATCGGTGGATGCAATCAAGCCCAGGAGCAAGTAGTCTGCCCAGGATTTGCCCACGATGCCGCTTTCCACTTTCAAACCGAATGAGTGGTAGCCATCATTGAATCTTTTCACCCATTCATAGCCCTCTTGTTTGTTGGTGGAAAGGTTGACGATAGGTGCCCATACCTTATAGTTGTTGTCAGAGTAGTTGGCGAAGGCGTTGGCTCTGATGGTGAATCCTCCATGTGCTGTGTAAGCTCCATTGATAGAGAAGCGGTGCGTATTATAAGAACCGATGGAGTAGGTGGCATCCAGGTAGTTGGCATTTTTGCGTGACACGATGTTCACTGCTCCACCCAGTGCGTCAGAGCCGAGATATACAGGTAACACACCCTTATACACCTCGATTCTGTCAGCCATGTTTGCGGAGATATTGGCCAAGTTGAAGGAAGAGCCAAAGTTATCCATAGGGATGCCATCGATGAAGAACTTCACCTGATTGCCAGAGAAGCCATTCAGGGAGAAGCTATAGTTAGAACCCAGTCCACCGTCTTCTCTAATCTTGACGCTCGTAACACTATTAAGAAGCTTGTTCAAGGGAGCCGCTGTCTGGTATTGTTTCTTTAAGTCCAAGACAGAGATGGCGTAAGCTTGCTCTTGCATTCTGCGTGCCTTTGATTTACCCACTACCTGAACTTCTTCAAGAAGGACAGAGTCTTTTCCTACCTGTGCATTCAGCTTCGTGCTAATGGCCATTGATGAAAGAATGCACAGACCTATTTTTTTGTTCACTCTCATATTAATTTTTGTCTTTTTACCTTATTTTCTTTTGAGGGTGCAAAGGTACGACTTCTATGAGGAATATGCAATACCTAAAAATTGTGATTTACGGTCCTCTTAAATGTAAGTATATTTTATTCGGAGTGTTGTTGTGGGAAAGCAGTTGCACTGGAACTGGATATTCCAAACAGATGCTCTTACCTATGTGTATCAGTTGAAGTCGAGAGGGCAGGAGGCCGTAGATTCCAAGTTTCCTAACGGTCTGCCCCATTCAACGCTTGTGACCGACAGAAAGCAAACTTATTTCAAGATGAATGTCAAGGATCATCAAGTCTGTCTGGCTCACCTGTTAAGAAATGCCGAATATCTTAACGAGCTAGATGCAAAGCAGGACTGGTCTCGAAGGTTTATCCATCTGTTAGCGCACGCCATCGACCTTAGGCGAAACAACACTATCACGCAGAGAAAGATAAAGGTACTGAAGACCAAGATGAAGAACCTCTTGGGAGAAAGCCTGTCGCACCTCGATGAAGAGTTTGAGAGATTCAAGAAAGGCATCCTAAAGGTAAAAGACTATCTGTTCACTTTCCTCTCCAATCCACTTGTGCCTTATGACAATAATGCCAGCGAACGAGGGGTGAGAAAGATAAAGCAGAAAGTCAGCGGATGCTTCCGTACCGATGAAGGTGCCGATGATTTTGCCAAGCTACATTCTATAGCGGAAACAGCCATGAAGAATGGAAACTCTAAATTCAATGCTATACTTGCTGTCGTACAACAGTAAGGTAACTACTTATGCCCTGGGGGGTGCTGGTAGTTACCAGATAAAGCCACAGACACCACAGATATAAAAAACTCACCAAACACTTAATTTAAGATATTAGACAGAATTTTATGTTAAAAATTTGGTGATTAGAAAGAAAACTCGTATTTTTGCAACACATATATTAATATTGATAGATATGGAGAAGAAACAAATCATAGAAGCAATGCACAATAGATTGCATGAGATTGATCCTCATGCAAAAGCCATCTTGTTTGGTTCCCGCGCTAGAGGTACAGAACATGAAGGAAGTGATTGGGATGTATTGATTCTTCTAGACAAACCAAAAGTTACGCTTCAAGATTACGATAAGTATTCTTATCCACTAAGAGAATTAGGCTGGGATATTGATGAAATCATCAACCCTGTACTCTTCTCCCAAAAAGAATGGGAGGAGAACCATTATACCTTATTCTATCATAACGTAAATAAGGAAGGAATTGCAATATGATAAAGGGACAACTTACAGACACTGACAGAACCGAGATTGTAAAGTACAGAATAGAAAAAGCCTACCGTACTTACCAAGAAGCTGTCGGTTCTATAAAAAATGGTTATGTCGAAACATCAGCCAATCGTTTATACTATGCAGCTTACTATGCTGTTTCTGCTTTACTCATTTCTTATAAGTATGAAGCTAGTACTCATAATGGCGTAATCCAAATGTTTGGAAAAGTCTTTTTGAAAAACAACCTCATTGACAAAAAGTATGGCAAGACTTTCAATCAGCTTTTCTCCTTACGATTAACTGGCGACTATGAAGACCGTCATATTCTTGATATGGAAACAGAGGTACTTCCATTGGTTGAGCCAGCTAAGGAACTAATAGATTTAGTGTCAGAAATGGCTAAAAAGCAATTAAAAGAATTACCATTATAGAAACATCCTTCAGTAATTTCATTGAACATTCAAAGTATCAAAGAGTTTTGCTGAAGGATGTTTTCAATAACAAACTATTTATTTTGTCTCATTATCCAATATCCCCAACAATCAGCAATCAACTTGACCAATGTTTTTATGAATAACGTAAAGAACAATGAACAAATTGCAGTCAGCAAATAGACCCGAACTGACTGAATTCCTGATGTTTCAACAAATTGACAATAAGTCTTCAAGCCTTTAAAAGAAATTTGTTCTATCTTCTTGGAATCAGTATAACCAAATCCACTCATTGTTGTATAATCAGGTTGTGGATTAATTCCTATAAATCTCGTTGCACCTCCAAAATCAATCTCTAACTCATGTATTTCTCCTGAGTTTAAATTCATGCCTTCTGTATTCAGCTTAAAGTCATAATAGCATTGTTACAAAAACTACTGCACAACAACTGGCTTACGAGCGCACAACACGTGGCAGACAACCGCACAACAGCTGATGTGCGATTGCATAACAGCTGTTGTGCGGCTGACGATTCTATCTCTTACGACAATTTATCCTATCTCTTCAAACAACTATTTCTGTCTTTTCAAACAACCAATCACAGTATTTCCAAATTCTATCTGTATTTCTTTCCTCTTTTCTTCTTGATTCTCAGAATAATTATTTATCTTTGCGACATCAACCAGACAATAACGGGTGATAACAAGGACATATTATTCTTGCTGACATAATACTGAGAAAACGATGGCTATAAAATATGAAATACATTATCTTCCCAATGCTGGAGGAAACGAAGAGACACGCCGATTCGCCCATATCTTTGAGCAACCTGCGATGACAGCCAAGCAGATGATAGAACGAATAGCCCAACATAGCTGTTTGGGAAAGGGAGAAGTGGCTACAGTCTTCATGCAACTGCGTGACATTATCGAAGAAGACCTGCAGGATGGAAAGCGTATCAACATCCCGGAAATCGGATACCTCTCACTCTCGGTAAATCTGGATATGGATGAACTGAAGCCTGACAGCAAGGTGAGAGCCGACTACGTTAGCGTAAGGGGCATCAAGTTCCGCCCCAATGAAGATCTGCTGAAACAGGTGAAGTATCAAACTCATTTCGAGAAATCACAATATACTTCCCGCTCCTACCCTTTCTCTGAAGATACCTTGAAGGAGAAAATAAGAGAGTATATGAAAAGCCATCGCTCCATCAACCGCAGAACCCTGGAAATGGAATTTCATATCCGCAAACAGACTGCCCTCAACTGGTTAAAGCAACTGGAAAAATCCGGTTTTCTGATTAAAGAAGGTTCACGCAATGCTCCGGTTTATTTCCTGGCAGAAGAATAGAAGCCTGCATCAGAATTATCGGCTATAGCCATAGGAAATAGCCAGAAATCAAGCTTTTCGAAATCTACACCCTAAAGATAAAGTAATATGCCAAATAAAGAAGAAAAGAGAATAACAGAACAGAGCTCGCTCTACGAACATCTGGAAAAGATGAGCGTGGATGAACTCACCGCCCATATCAATGCAGAAAACAAGAAGGTGGCTCAGGCAATAGAAAAAGCATTACCAGCCATCAACCAACTGATTTCCGCCATCGAACAGCAGTTGAAGAAGGGCGGAAGACTTTTCTATGCCGGTTGCGGAACGGGCGGAAGACTGGCCACGCTCGATACCATCGAAGTGCAGAACACCTATGGCATAGACGGTTCACAGATACAGGCCATCTTCCCGGGAGGCATCGGCTGCCTTACCCAAACGAAGGAATCACGCGAAGATGATCTTGAAGACGGATGGCAGCAACTCTGCACCAAGCATATTTCAAAGCAAGATTTCGTGCTGGGGTTCTCCGCCAGCGGAACAACTCCCTTCGTACTCGCTATTCTGAAACATTGCAAGGAGGAAGGCATTCCGACAGGATGCATCGTCAACAATCCCCACGCTCCCATTGCCTTGACTGCCGATTATCCCGTAGAAGTCATCACAGGACCGGAATTTGTAACGGGAAGTACCCGCATGAAAGCCGGTTCATCACAGAAGATGATTCTGGATATGATAAGCACTTCCCTTCAGATCAGGCAAGGACGGGTGGAAGGCAACAAGATGGTGAACGCCAAGCTTATCAACCATAAACTCATCGACCGCGCCTGCCGCATCTTCATGGAACGCAATCCGGAATACACGAATTACGAGGAAGTGAAGCAACTGATACTGAAAGCAGGAAGCGTGAAGAAGGCGGAAGACCTGCTGAAGAGTAAAAACGATTTAGATGTTTAGATAGAGTTAAACAAGACTTCACCTTAATATAATAGGACAATATGGCAAAGAAAGCAATTGTAATGGGTGCCACTTCGGGCATCGGAATGGAAGTGGCAAAACTGCTTGCTGCAAAAGGATGGCAGGTAGGAATAGCCGGAAGAAGAATCGAAAGATTGCAGGCTCTGATTCCTGATAACAAAGCAACGCCACAAGGCGGAATCATCTGTTATCAGCAAATCGATGTGACTTCCACCGAAGCACCTTCCCAGCTTCTCGAACTCATTGACAAGTTGGGAGGAATGGACCTGTATTTCCACAGTTCAGGCATTGGCTGGCAGAACAACTCGCTCGATATAGAAAAGGAGTTGAAGACTGTAGAAACCAATGGTTTGGGATTCACACGCATGGTAGATACGGCATTCAACTGGTTTGCTACTCATCATCAGAACAATTCAAAAGCCCGCATTGCCTGCATCACTTCCATCGCCGGAACCAAAGGACTCGGTGCTGCCCCAGCCTATTCAGCCACCAAGCGATTCCAGAACCATTATCTTGAATGTCTTTCCCAACAGGCAAGAATGCGCCATCTCCCTATCTCCATCACGGATATCAGACCCGGATTTGTAAAGACAGACCTCATAGCAGGCAGTACTTATCCACTCCAGCTTCAACCAGAAGATGTAGCCAAGCACATCGTTCGTGCCATCGAAAAAGGAAAAGAAGTGAAAGTCATTGATTGGCGTTACGCTATCCTCGTATTCTTCTGGCACCTCATCCCAAGAGGACTTTGGACCAGACTGAGAATCACAACCTAATGGTCGTAGCGATACCCCCCTAAAGCAGGAACGCTACGACGTTAGCCCAATGACCGCAAGGTCAAATCCGTGAAATTCCGTGAATAATCCGTAGAGCAAGAATGTTCTGTAAACTCAGCGTAATCCGATGAACAAAACTATGAAAAACATGAAAATAATATGATTAAAATAAGAAGAGGATGTATCATGAACTTATGACACATCCCCCTTTTTATTTTAATCAGGAATTATTCCCACTCAATTGTCGAAGGTGGTTTTGAAGAAATATCATAGCAAACGCGGTTTACACCCTTTACCTTATTGATAATCTCATTACTTACCTTAGCCATAAAGTCGTATGGCAGATGAGCCCAGTCGGCAGTCATTGCGTCAGTACTTGTTACGGCACGCAATGCAACAGGGTGCTCGTATGTACGCTCATCACCCATTACACCTACAGAACGAACAGTAGAAAGCAGCACAGTACCAGCCTGCCAGATCTGATCGTAGAGAGAAACCTCTATCTCGCCATTCTGCATATCAGCAGGAACACCGGCAGCTAAGACACGACGAGCTTCCTCACCACTCAACTTCACCTTATACTCACGCAAACCACGGATATAGATATCGTCAGCATCCTGGAGAATACGAACCTTCTCTGGAGTAATATCACCCAAGATACGAACAGCCAAACCAGGACCTGGGAATGGATGACGGGTAATCAGGTGCTCAGGCATACCCATAGAGCGACCTACTCGACGAACCTCATCCTTGAACAACCATTTCAAAGGCTCGCACAACTGGAGATTCATCTCCTTAGGAAGACCACCTACATTATGATGACTCTTGATCACCTTACCCGTGATATTCAAACTCTCGATACGGTCTGGATAGATAGTACCCTGAGCCAACCACTTCGCACCAGTCTGCTTCTTAGCCTCAGCATTGAACACCTCCACGAAGTCGCGACCGATAATCTTACGCTTCTTCTCTGGGTCTGTTACACCAGCCAAGTCAGTGAAGAACTTCTCAGAAGCATCCACGCCAATCACGTTCAAGCCCAAGCACTTGTAATCTTCCATAACATCACGGAACTCATTCTTGCGGAGCATACCGTGATCCACGAAGATACAGGTCAGGTTCTTGCCGATAGCCTTGTTGAGAAGAACAGCAGCAACACTTGAGTCAACACCGCCGGAAAGACCGAGGATAACCTTGTCGTCACCCAACTGAGCCTTCAGCTCAGCCACAGTAGTCTCTACGAAAGAGTCAGCGCTCCAGTCCTGCTTACTACCGCAGATATCAACCACGAAGTTCTTCAGCAACTGTGTACCCTGCAAAGAGTGGAACACCTCTGGGTGGAACTGAACAGCCCATACAGGCTGCTTGGTAGAAGCATATGCAGCATACTTCACATTAGCAGTAGAAGCAATGCACTTGTAATCCTCTGGGATGGCAGTGATAGTATCACCATGACTCATCCATACCTGCGAGTTCTCAACGAAGCCCTTGAACAAAGGATTCTCCACATCGAAATGCTCCAAGTTGGCACGTCCATACTCACGGCTGTCTGCAGCCTCAACCTTACCGCCCTGAGCGTAAGAGAGGAACTGAGCACCATAGCAGATACCGAGCACAGGGATGCGTCCGATAAACTGGCTCAAATCAACCTTGAAAGCTTCCGGATCATGAACGGAGTAAGGACTACCGCTCAAGATGACACCAATCACAGATGGGTCATCCTTTGGAAACTTGTTGTAAGGCATAATCTCGCAGAAGGTATCGAGTTCACGAACACGACGACCAATCAGCTGCGTGGTCTGTGAACCGAAATCCAAAATAATAATCTTCTGTTGCATATTGTCTAATTTATAATTTATAATTTACAATTTATAATTCCTTCAGGAACGCCTCTGCCTCTTTCAGCGTTTCCTGCTTTCCCACATCCATCAACTTGAGGTCGTTTTTCACGTACCCCTCAATGCGCACCTTGTCACAGTTTCTGAGATAGAAGTCCATGATAGGGAACTTATCTGGTTCTTCTTCCATCAGCGGGAAGATAGTTGGAGCCTCCATGTGAATACCGGAGAAAGCATACTTCTTATATTTTTTAGGGTCAAGATGCTGATAAGGACTCTTCACCTCACCCGTTTCAATATTCGTCCAACCCACCAGTCTCATCGTATCATCAAAGAGAAGATAGCGCTTGGTCTTGCGTTCACTTACCAAGAGTCGGGCTGCCAATGGAGGTTCCTCAGCATCAGAAACCGAAGTTTCCAATAAATCCTGAGTCTCCATCTGATAGAACTTCTTCAGATCCACATTACTGAGAATGTCCACATTATGTATCAGAACAGGCTCATGAGAATCAAAGAGAGGCCAGGCTTTCCGGATACCTCCACCCGTTTCGAGCAACTTATCCGTTTCATCGCTGATGCGGATGTCCATGCCGAAATTGTCATTCTCCTTGAGATAATCTGTAATTTGATTTGAAAAATGATGCACGTTCACTACAATGCGAGTGAAACCTGCATCCTTCAGTTGAAAGATGACACGTTTGAGCAAAGGTTCTCCCCCCACCCTTACCAAGGCCTTCGGAATACGGTCGGTAAGAGGCTTCAGGCGAGTGCCCAAACCTGCTGCGAATATCATTGCTTGCATCATTGCCAAATAGCTATCGTTTAATGTGCGTGCAAATTTACTAACTTTTTGCGATATAGCCAAATTTGCACGCCAAATATTATTGTTTTGCAGGCAAAACCTGCTCTATCTTCTGTTCCCGATGACAAATTCTTACCTCCACACCAAACTTTTCATGGATATGCTCGGCAAGATGCTGGGCTGAATAAACACTGCGATGCTGACCGCCTGTACAACCGAAACAGAACATCAGGGAGGTGAAACCACGCTGAATATAGCGATTCACATGATGATCGGCAAGCGCATAGACATGATCCAGGAACTTCAGGATTTCCCCATCATCCTCTAAGAATCGAATCACAGGCTCGTCCAGTCCCGTCAATTTCTTATAAGGTTCATATCTGCCCGGATTGTGCGTGCTGCGACAGTCGAAGACATAACCGCCTCCATTGCCAGAAGGATCCTCTGGAATACCTTTTTTGAAAGAGAAACTGAAAACCCTAACCACCAGCGGACCCTTGCCGTCATACTTGGAGAAAGTAGCCGGACCATCCTGTGGATGCGAAATATAGATATTGTTGTCCGTTGTCTTATATCCGTCAGCACGGTTGACTGCCGCACTTTCGATACGGGCAAACTGCGGCAATTCGGTCAGTCGGCGCAACATATCCATCATATAAGGATAAGGGAACACCTTTTCCCCCATCTTCAGGAGATCACGCAGATTCTGGATGGCAGGAGGTATGCTTTCTAAGAAATGCTTCTTGCGTTCGAAATATCCCCTGAAACCGTATGCGCCCAATACCTGAAGGGTACGGAAGAGAACAAAGAGACTCAGGCGATTGACGAAATGACGGACAGATGGAACTTCCGTATAATGCTTGAGCGACTGATAGTATTCCCATACCAGTTCCCGTCTCAACTTGAATGAATATTGAGCAGAAGCCTGCCACAGGAAAGAAGCCAAATCATAATAGAACGGTCCCTTACGGCCACCCTGGAAATCAATAAAGTATGGATTTCCTTCTTTGTCAAGCATGATATTTCTCGCCTGGAAGTCACGATAGAGGAAACAGTCCATCGGTTCAGAAGTCAGATCCTTGGCAAAAAGTCGGAAGTTAGCTTCCAGTTTCAGTTCATGGAAATCCAGATCAGTAGGTTTCAGAAAACAATACTTGAAATAATTCAGGTCGAAGAGCACACTATCCACATCAAATTCCGGCTGCGGATAACAATTCTCCCACTCCAGTCCACGTGCCCCACGCAATTGGATGTTAGGCAATTCACGAATGGTCTTGATCAGAAGATCCTTTTCCTTCTGATTATATCTGCCACCCGCATCTCTACCACCCTTGATGGCATCAAAAAGAGACACACTACCCAGGTCTGTCTGAATATATCGGAGTTCATCATCGCTGACAGCTAAGATTTTCGGCACAGGCAATTGCCTGAGATTGAAATGATTAGCTAAATACACGAACGCATGATCCTCGTCACGGCTGGTACCGATGACGCCCACCACCGTTTCACCACTTTGCTGGGTAATACGGAAATACTGGCGATTACTCCCCTGTCCAGCCAACTTAACCACGTTGGCAGGTTCTTCACCCTTCCATTGCTTATAGAGTTCTATTAACTTTTCCACCCTTGATTATTTCTATGTTATTTGATCAAAATTCACGCAAGAGCCAGTCCCGGGCTACTCGTCCTCATCATTCTCTTGCAGTTTACGGCGCTTACGCTTATCATCTATTTGCTGGGCGAAATTATCCCCCACAAAAAGAATCAACAACACACCCAAAGTAGCAAGGAATGAATTCAAAGAAGTCATTCCCAATGCAACCTTAGTAATATATATCAGTCCACCTATCACGATCAGGAAGACCAGCATTTTTTTCCAATCAATATTTCTCATGCTGCAAAGTTAATACTTTTTGCGGAAAACACAAAGGAAAACGAAAGAAAAGGGCACAAAAAAAAATCGGATGTCTCACGACAACCGATTTCCAAAAAACAAACTACTTAAAAACTAATCTACTAAAACAAATCAAAAAAAATATCTTTGTCGGCTCAAAGCCGATACTTTTCTTTTCACGTTGCAAAGATACACAAAATATCAATAACGTGCAAGTATTTTTGCAGAAAAATGCAGCAAGAAGTGCTAAAATACCTAAAAATGGGGATAATTCGTAAGAATCATCCCCATTTTGTTATTTGTAGTTTACATTTTAGCTATTTAAATGCAGTTTCTGATATTTGCCGCATCATCTACCGTGAAATGCTTCTTCTGCAGAAAAATACATCTTCAGCAGAAAAATACGTCTTTTTCTGTCAGATACTGCTTTTTCTATCAGATGCTTTTTACATCATGCCACCCATACCAGGTGCAGCTGCTGGAGCAGCAGGAGCTGGCTCAGGTTTATCAACCAACACGCACTCTGTAGTCAAGAAAAGACCAGCGATAGAAGCCGCATTCTCCAAAGCCACACGCTCTACCTTAGCAGGGTCAACGATACCAGCCTGACGCATATCCTCGTAAACATCCTTGCGGGCATTGTAACCGAAGTCACCTTCACCCTCGCGTACTTTATTAACAACTACAGAACCCTCGCCACCTGCGTTAGCAACAATCTGACGGAGAGGCTCCTCGATGGCACGCTCAACGATGCGGATACCCGTAGTTTCATCAGCGTTATCACCCTTCATATCCTTCAAAGCCTCAAGAGCACGGATATAAGTAGTACCACCACCAGCAACGATACCTTCCTCGATAGCAGCACGAGTTGCGCAAAGAGCATCATCTACACGATCCTTCTTCTCCTTCATTTCCACCTCAGAGTTGGCACCTACATAGAGGACAGCCACACCACCGGCGAGTTTAGCCAGACGTTCCTGAAGTTTCTCCTTGTCATAAGAAGACTTGGTATTCTCAATCTCGTTCTTAATCTGAGCTACACGATCCTGGATGTTAGCCTTCTCGCCATGACCATTCACAATCGTAGTATTATCCTTGGTGACAGTAACCTTGTCAGCAGAACCGAGCATATCCAATGTAGCCTGCTCCAACTTCAAGCCCTTCTCCTCAGAAATAACAACACCACCAGTCAAGATAGCAATATCTTCCAACATAGCCTTGCGACGGTCGCCGAAGCCTGGAGCCTTCACAGCACAGATCTTCAAACCGCCACGCAAACGGTTAACAACCAAAGTAGTCAAAGCCTCAGAATCAACATCCTCAGCGATAACCAACAAAGGACGACCGCTCTCAGCAGCAGGCTGGAGGATAGGCAAGAACTCCTTCAAGTTAGAAATCTTCTTATCATAGAGGAGGATGTATGGGTTATCCATTACGCACTCCATCTTATCAGCATCAGTCATGAAGTAACCGCTCAAGTAACCACGGTCGAACTGCATACCCTCTACCACACCGATATTGGTATCACGGCTCTTGCTTTCCTCGATAGTAATCACACCATCCTTAGAAACCTTGCGCATAGCGTCAGCCAAGAGCTTACCGATCTCAGCATCATTGTTGGCAGAAACAGTAGCCACCTGCTCAATCTTATCGTAGTTGTCATCTACCTGTTCAGCATGTTCCTTAATGAAAGCAACGACAGCAGCCACAGCCTTGTCGATACCACGTTTCAAGTCCATAGGATTAGCACCAGCAGTAACGTTCTTCAAGCCCTCAGTCACGATAGCCTGAGTCAGGATAGTAGCAGTAGTAGTACCATCACCCGCATCATCACCAGTCTTGCTGGCAACACTCTTAACGAGCTGAGCACCTGTATTTTCAAACTTATTCTCCAACTCTACCTCCTTAGCAACGGTAACACCATCCTTAGTAATCTGAGGAGCACCAAACTTCTTTTCGATTACCACGTTACGTCCCTTAGGACCGAGAGTTACCTTCACTGCGTTAGCCAACTGATCGACACCCTTCTTCAAGAGGTCGCGAGCATCCATATTGTATTTAATATCTTTAGCCATAATATTTTCTTTCTAATTTAAATATCAGCAAAAAGCCCTTTTTTACCTTTAAAAGCAAGAAGCTTTTTTACCTTTTTACTTTTTTACCTTTAAAAGATTTACTCTTCTACCACAGCGAGCACATCGCTTTGGCGCATCATCATATACTTCGTACCACCAAATTCAAGTTCAGTACCAGCATATTTTCCGTAAAGAACGGTATCGCCCTCTTTAAGAATCATCTCTTCATCCTTCGTACCCTTACCTGTAGCAACAATTTTACCACGTTGTGGTTTTTCCTTTGCTGTATCAGGGATAATGATTCCACCTACTTTTTCCTCGGCTGGTGCAGGAAGTACCAGCACTCTGTCTGCTAATGGTTTAATATTCATGATTCTATATTTTTTAATTGTTATGACATATGATTGCGTTTACACCGGAATCAGACCCGATGCTTCACACCCACGACATATACGAAAAATGTGCCAAACCAGAAAGGCTGACACATTGACACTCTTAGATACTGACATTTTTACATAAACGCAGCATATCTTTACTTTTTTCAGAAATTTCAAGCATTTTATTTTTTCATTCGGGATATTCTTCTTAATTTTGCCATCGGAAAGAATCATATACATTATTAATATATAATATACAGCAATAAAATTATGGATTACAATATGATAGGCACCGCATGGTCGCTCCTTCCCCCTATCGTTGCCATTGCACTGGCTCTGAAAACGAAGGAAGTTTATTCTTCACTCTTCATCGGCATCATCTTAGGAGCCGTAGAATACTGCATATCTATGGGTACGGGCTTAGACGGATTTCTCGTCCATCTCACCAACCATACCGTCATAGAAGGAGACGAAACCAAAGGATACGGACTGATACATTGTCTCTCAGACCCATGGAATGTCGGCATCCTGATATTTCTGGTATTATTGGGATCCATCGTATCCCTGATGAACAAGGCTGGAGGTTCAGCAGCATTCGGCAGATGGGCATCCAAGCACGTGAAGACCAAGATGGGGGTTCAGATAGCCACCATCCTGCTGGGCATACTCATCTTTATCGACGATTACTTCAACTGTCTCACGGTAGGTTCAGTGATGCGCCCTATCGCCGTTCGCAATGGCGTGACCAAGGAAAAATTAGCTTATCTTATCGACTCCACGGCAGCACCCGTCTGCATCATCTCCCCGATCTCCAGTTGGGCTGCAGCAGTTTCCGGTTTCGTTTCTGGAGGAGAGAACGGACTCGCCCTCTTCTGCAAGGCCATTCCTTTCAATTTCTATGCCTTCTTTACCATCCTCTTCATGTTTGGTATAGTTTGGTTAGACTTTGATTTCAAGGCGATGAGCAAATACGATGCCCGACTGAAGGAATGGTATGAAAGAACCAATGGAGGAAAGCTCGACGAAGTGAGCGGCACCAAACTGCACATCGTAGAACATGGTGTGGGAGCCAAAAAGGGCGAAGAAGCAACAGCCAGCAAAGATTCCGTAGCCGATCTTGTGATACCGATAGTCCTGCTCATCATCTTTTGCATGACGGGCATGGTATATTCCGGCGGATACTTTGATGCAACCAGCGACAACTACCATCATTTCGTAGATGCCTTCGCTGCAAGCAATGCCTCTGTAGGACTGGTCATCGGTTCATTAGGTTCCTTCATCCTGACCATCATCCTCTTTGTATCCCGCAAGACATTAGCGTTTACTGATGCCATGAGTAGCCTCATCAAAGGCTTCGAGGCGATGGTACCAGCCATACTGATTCTCACATTGGCGTGGACGCTGAAGAGCATGACCGACTCATTGGGAGCAGCAGAATACGTATCAGGCGTAGTAGCCAACAGTGCAGCCGGACTGCAGCAACTCTTACCAGCCATCATCTTCATCGTGGCAGCATTCTTAGCCTTTGCCACAGGCACCTCATGGGGCACCTTCGGCATACTGATTCCAATCTGCATTGCAGTATTCCCAGCCGCCGAGCCGCTTCGCATCATCTCCATTTCTGCATGTATGGCAGGAGCAGTGTGTGGAGATCATATCTCCCCAATCTCCGACACCACCATCATGGCAAGTGCCGGCGCCGAGTGCAAGCATGTGCATCACGTATCCTCCCAGTTGCCTTATGCCCTCACGGTAGCCACGGTATCCTTCATCACCTTCCTGGTAGCAGGTTTCACCCAACAGTTGGGCATATTCGGCAGTGCTGTCGTATCATGGATATGCGGCATCAGCTTATTGGCAGGAGCCCTCTATGTATTGAAAAAGAAGTTCTAATCCCTTACCACCACACATTCCTCCAGTCTCAACACCCCTTCTGCAAGCCGGTTCTCACCATACGTGAGGTGAAACTTATCGAGGAATTTTTAGGCGAACCAGCACGCTCTATTGAAGATGTGCTTTAATGAACTCTCATGATGCGCATCGTTAGGTGCTAATGATGCGCTTTTATAAGTGCTAATGATGCGCATCATTAAGGTGCATAAAAGCGCATCGTTAGGTTGCTATAAAGAACGACATTCAACGACACACTTCGACAGTAACCATCTATATTTCCATACACTCTCTGGATTGCATATATAATAAATAATTGCGACAATATGAAAATAAATTGGGAAAAGGAGGGGATTATCGGAATTTATTTGTATTTTTGCCTTGTGATTCAGAATTCTAATTATTTTTTTGGCAACTAAAAGATGAATTGTTATGAGAAAAAGATTACTACATTGGACACTGGCGATCGCCGCAGCTGTCCTGCCAGCCATTCCATCTCTGGCACAAATTCCTGATGGATATTACAACTCGCTCAAAGGTAAGAAAGGAGCAGAACTGAAAACGGCCATATACAATATCATCAAAGACGCTAAGGTTCTTGAATATGGTAGTGGAAAGGGGCATACCTGGTGGGGATTTTGGGATACTGACCGGGATGAGCGTGGCTATTTCATCGACCGCTACTCTGCTGAGAAAGAATGGGTGAAATCTACTTCACAAGGTGCTGTGGGGGCAGGAATGAATATCGAACATTCCTTCCCGAAGAGCTGGTGGGGAGGTGCCAAAAGTCAGGCATACAAAGACCTCTACAACCTCATGCCTTGTGAGAGCAGAATTAATTCCACAAAAAGCAATTATCCTATGGGTACCGTTGTGAATGGAGACAGGGGTAATGGCTGGACAAAGGTTGGAAAAGGTAATGATGGTAATTGGTATTGGGAACCTGCCAATCTTTGGAAAGGCGACTTTGCCCGTGGTTATATGTATATGGCAACCACCTACCAGAACTACAACTGGAGTGGTGACAAAGCGCATCAGATTCTACAGCAAGGTGCCTACCCTACCCTCCAACCATGGGCTTACCAGCTGTTTATCCAATGGGCTAAGGGAGACAAGCCTGATGCTCTTGAGATTAAACGCAACGAGGATGTCTATAAGATACAGGGCAATAGAAACCCATACGTGGATTTTCCTAACCTGATGGAATATGTATGGGGTGACAGTATCAACAATGCCTTCGATCCGGAAAAGACCCTGAAATCCACCGACTATAAGGATGGTGAAGGTGGAGGCGGAGGTACCATCACTCCTTCTCCTGACGAACCAGAAAACATCTACAGTGCCGACTTTACCAGAGAAAAAGGTGGCTGCACTGAAAAGATTGTTAAGAATGAAAGCAGTTATAGCCATATCTGGCTACAAGACAGTAAATTTGGCTGGAAAGGAACTGCTTACTCAGGAGGAAAGAACCATGTCGCAGACGCTTATCTTTTCTTGCCGGAAATCGATCTGACTGATTACAGACATGCCACTCTGACCATCAATCAGGCCATCAATTACGCCAAGGGACAGGCACTGAAATATCTCTCTGTAGAGGCTACGGTGAATGATTCTGAAACAGGCAAGGATATCGTCAGCAAATTGCCTGACTTAGCTGTACCAAACAAGGACGGTTGGAATTTTGCAGACTATGACCTGGATCTGTCTCAATATTGTGGCGGCAAGGTAAAACTCGCTTTCCATTATACAAGCGATGAAAAGATTGGTCCATACTGGGAAATCAAGAAACTGAATATCACAGGCACCAAGGTTCCTACTGGCATCAACACTCCTGTCATCACAACCGACAACCGCGGTGAGATTGATTTCAACCTGCCATACCAGATTTTCACCATCGATGGAAGACAGATGACATCCACCTCTGGAATGAAGGGTGTCGTGATCATCAAACAGGGAAATGCGACTCGCAAGTTGATCAGATACTAAACTGAAATATTAAATTCAGATATGAAAAACTAAAGATAAAGCGTACTAAATGTGTAGCCAAAAGCTTGCATTTAGTACGCTTTTCCGTTAAAAGTTGCAAAATAGAAGAAAAAAGATTTCTCGAAATTTGCAATATTGGAAAAATTACAATATCTTTGCAAAGAAGTTAGGAATAAGATTATTAACTTTTAAACAGATACATTATGAAAGAATTAAAAGGAACAAAAACAGAAAAGAACTTACAGGAAGCATTCGCTGGTGAGTCACAGGCTCGTAACAAATATACATACTTTGCTTCCAAGGCAAAGAAAGATGGTTATGTTCAGATCGCTAACATCTTCGAGGAGACTGCTGCTAACGAGAAAGAGCATGCCAAGTTGTGGTTCAAGTATTTGGAGGGCGGTGCTATCCAGGATACTGAGAAGAATCTGGAAGCTGCAGCCAATGGTGAGCACGATGAGTGGACTGAAATGTACCCACGCATGGCAAAAGAGGCTCGTGAGGAAGGTTTCGAGGAGATTGCAGCCAAGTTTGAAATGGTTGCTGAAATCGAGAAGCATCATGAGGAGCGTTATCGCAAACTCTTGAAGAATGTAAAGGACAAGCTCGTCTTCTCTCGTGATGGCGATTGCATCTGGCAGTGTTCTAACTGCGGCCATATCGTAGTTGGCAAGCAGGCTCCTGAGGTTTGCCCAGTTTGCAACCACCCTCAGAGCTACTTCCAGATTGAAGCACAGAATTATTAATCAATGACTTTTCTGCCATTTTCTTTTTTCGGTATTTGAACCCGATAGAAAGTGGCACCATAACCGCACCAGTACCCCAAAGCACCTCTGACATTTGACTTCAGATTGGTGCTGACGGGTACGAGTGGGACGCGGGAGAGGGCTGCCAAATCCTCAAAACTGCGCCAATACTCATACGAGGTGGAATCGAGCGTAGCAAACTTCACACGCACCGTTTCACCTTCACGGAAATAAGGATCCCTGTTCTTGATCAAGTTGGAACGACCTCTGCGAACGGAAACTTTCCCCTCCGCACCTATCATTCCGGCATTCATCAATCCCAATTCCGCAGAAAGAAATTCCTTATCCTTTCCTATCACTTGGGAAAAGAGTTTGCATCGCTGCTTGCAACTTGTGTAAGCATAAATCTGATACAAACTGTCCACCATCGCCTGCTCTACATGAAAACTGTCGATAACTACCGGCTCCGGAATGGTCGTTGTAGCCTCTGCCACCTGTCCATCAGGTGTCTCTACTCTTAATGTATATTCCTTACCTATCTCGCCCCGCATATCATAAGTGGTATAGACGAAAGGTGGGAAATAATTGCGATCATACCTGCCCACCATGGTCTCTGTACGGGTACCGTCGGAGATGGTTACCTTTGCCCAGCGCTCCAGATAGTTGGAAAGACTATCGAGCATCAGTTCATTCTTACTCAGATAAACCGTATTGGTCAACTTTACCTTCGGGAAATCGCCTGCATCTATCCAGCCCTCCACCACAAGAATCTTATCGGTAGAGGTCTCCACATGATCATAACAACTGCTCAGCAGACAGCAGTTCAGCAGGATGAAAACCTGCAAGCAGCCCACTGAGAGAAGCCATTTCCCTGCAAAATATCTTAATCTTTCCTTCATATCTAAAAACGGATCATCGTGTTTAAAACTTATAATAGTAATTAATGGATGGCATGATTGGCATCAGGAAACGGAACACTCCATATCTGACATGACCATCATACACCTTGATGCGATAAAACAAATCATTCTTATGGAGCGTAGCATTATAGAGCGAGAGATTGATTCCACTCCTGCGGTCGCCCCTGTTGACGAAATCATAACTTGCCGACAGATCGAGTCGGATATACGGATTCATTCTTGCTGCATTATGTTCACCATATTCCGTCAGGAGATTATTGGACACCAGGTAGGCATAGTTGATATGAGTATAGGGAGTGCCTGAAGCTACCACTAATGTACCGCCAAAGCTCCATCTGTTACCGAGATGATAGGTGGCTACTGCATTCAGTTCATGGATGCGCTCGTGATTGGCAGGAAACCAGCCCTGATAATTTCCATCATCATACTTTCTTCTGGCTCTTCCCCACGAGTAACTCAACCAGCCCGTCAATTTTCCCCTCCTCTTTTCCAGCAGCAGATTGAAACCATAGTTGCAACCTTTGCCATAGAGCAACGAACCGTCCAGGGAATAGGAGGAATAGACGATGTCAAAGACATTGCCCGTATTTTCTATCTGATGTTTCAGCGACTTGAAATAGATTTCCGTACTCAGGCGGTATTCTTTGTCGAAAAGCCAGAACTCGCCCTGCAAAGAGGCATTGTAGGAATACTGGGGACGGCGCAGACTATCGGCTGAAAACCAAAACTCGGATGGCAATCCGGACGAGGAGAACCCTGTCTGGAACAGATATTGGCGATGAATGCCCACATGCAGGCTCAACTTACTTTGGGATGTAAGATTCCAAAGGAGTTTGAAGTTAGGTGACAAACCGTAATAACGGGTCTGATGATGATAAAGACTCGCCCGCAGACCCAGTTCGCAAGAGAGATTCGCCGCTAACGGTTGACGATAGAGAGCATAAGCACTCGACTCCACGGAAGACTGGGTAGGTTGAGCAGGAATATCATTGGCAAACTCTCCCTCCAGAGAGATCTTCTGCGGTTGGAAATCATGTCTGATTACTTCCAAACCTCCTTTCAGATTTCCCCATTTCACATCCCCCTTATAGCCTATATCATAGATCCAAGAACGCAAGCCTACATCAAAAGAAAGTTCGTCAACTCCTATCCGATTGGCGTAACGGGAGTAATACAGCATCTGTTCGGAACTCACATTTCCCCATTTCGAATACCAATGCAGTGCAGCCATCGTATTGTTCCACCGCAGTTTGGCACTCAATCCATAGTCAGCCTGGGTGAGTTTCACACGATCATATCCCCAATAAGCCTCCCATTTCAGTACATGATGGGCATTGAGTTGGGTGATGAAAGAAAAATTGTAGTCAGAGAAATCATAGTTGACCCTATCTCCTTCCACTTCGAGCCATTTGGAATAGAGCAGATTGAGGTAGGCTGCACGTGCCGATAGCAAGAGCAGGGAGCGCTTGCCTACGGGCAACTTGAGGGTGCCCTGAGAGGACATCGGGCCGACAGAAATTTCACCATGGACGGCTTTCATCTGCATACTATCCTCGCCCAAGACCCAAGTAGGTGTACGCAGATCCAAGCTTCCACCGAGACGATTGGGGAAGTCGGCTGAAGAAGAAGACTTGCGCAGACTCATGTCATTGAAATGTCCGGCATTGAAGACGGAAAAGAAACCTAACAGATGGGCAGCATTATAGACAGGAGCCCCACCAATGGAAACGAAATTGTGAGAATTGTCACATCCCTGGATATGCAGTCCGGCATCATATTCAGAATTGGTCTGCACGCAAGGCAACAGTTGGGCATAGTGCATAGGGTCCGCATTGCCGAGAATACGGGGCATATCGTCCATCAGACTCATATTGATGACGTTAGCACCCTCTATCTCTTTGAGCGAAGAACGCACTTTCTTTCCGGTGATTTCAACTCCCTGGAGCTGATAATGATGAGGGGGTGTGTCATAAGTCTGTGACGCACCCCTTTTAATTT